>JBBDJZ010000024.1:0-4152 GCA_040879625.1 Minisyncoccota bacterium
GTTCACACGTTGCGTTAGCATAGCATCCATACTCTTCTCGCCATTCACACGTAGACATCATGTCGGGATTCTCAGAGCAAATCTGGCTCGAACATCCACCAACAAAACAGCCTCCTGATACTACTGGTGGCTCGGGAGCATCCCGCGGATCGTCTTCAGGTATAAGGTCAAAATCGCTTTCTCTTGGCGTCGCGCTCGCTTCAGTATTTTCAGAAATTACAACAGGCACAATAAGCTCATCATCATTCTCTGGTAAACCAGACGGATTGTCCCTTTTTAAAACGAGCGTCGCTGGGCCAACGTACTCAGTGTCTAATGTGAATTCTGTAGTAAAAGGAACGAAGTTCTCCGTCATCCATTCTCCTTGAGCTGTTGCATAGTGAGCAAAAAGTTCGTCACCTTCATTGCTTAGTATCTGGAAAGGAAAGCTTGCTTCAAAAAACCAATGTCCGCGAGCTTCCCCAGAAAGCGCGTATGACTGGTTATGAAAAAGAGTGTCACCAGGTCGTGGATTATCTAGTCGTATGAGATCGCTCTTTTCTATTTCATTTCCAATATCTCGTGTATAGGTTTCTTCTCCATCACTACACTGCTCTGGGTACGACTCCATAACTGGAAAACCAGCCTCTACGCACTCTTCGAAATTAGTTATACGCAACGTCTCTCCCTCTTGCTCCTCCTGACTCATAAAAATACCAAGAATGATAACAAGGACCACAAGCGCGATAATAAGTCCAATTATTTTTTTATTCATATATATGATGTGATACTAACAGTAGACGAAAAAACAAAGAAACCCTTACTGTGGCATAGAAAACAAAAGAACAACCCGTCGTGAGACGCCAGTGAGGTTCTCTTCTGGGGCAATTTGTGAAATCTTAATTTTATAGCCTTCATGAAAAAATACCTCCCCTTCTTCATGAAAGACGGTCTCGGTGGTCCCAGTGCTCGTTGAAAGCTGCATCTCGGCTTCTAAGCACGTACTGCAAGTAGCTTTTTCTTGAACCGTGATGAGCGTTAGGGAAAGCCCGCGGAATAAAGTTGAGTCACCCTCTTCTAGCTCAACGGCTGAGGTCTCACCATCTGGAGGAAAAGCCTGTGTCTCCTTAACAGAAGTTGTTTCATGTAGAGCAGTAAGACCCTGCGTAGCAAGAAGAGCACTTGCTTCTCCAGAAATTGATTCAAATTGCGTATTTGCTGCTCTTGAAGAAAAACCAACTGTTAAGAGTGCGACAACGAGAATAGCGGAAAATGTAAGAATAAGTTGTTTTCTCATTATGATTCGTTGTCTGAAAACTTCTTGTACAACTTTTGAGCCTCTCCGCTTTTCGGCCCCACCCCACTCCCGTGAGACTTCGTTTGTATCATCGTAAGCAAATCGAAGAGGTGCTTATCACTATAGTTACCGTCAAAGCGCGCAGCGATACCGCCCAGATGTGCACGAGGAAATCGAGACACAACCTCCTTACTTACGTGCGCTGGCGAAAAAAGATAAAAAGTTTTTGTGTGCGTTTTTTTTAAAATATCAGGAATTCTTTCTTCAAAATTTTTAAAAAATTCTCTAACCTCTTCCTTTGTTTTTTCTTCATCGGCGCCACTTACAACCATTCCTGATGTGCGTGTTTCAAACTTCTCGGGGGTATCTACGTTTCTTGATTTTGTTGATTCTATTTTTTCAAACAACTCAATCTCACCTTTGTGTGCACGATAGAACTCAGCGTGCTCCTGACCAGTCACGATAATAAGTACTGGATTATTATCAAATTGTGGCAATGAATCTCGTATTTTCATATATAGGTAAGTATAACATGGATAAAATAAGAGCTTTTTTAAAAATAAGAGCTTTTTTCTCGAAGCAAGAGGAAGGCTCGTTCAAGATCTATTTTGTCGTGATTTTCATAAAAGAACACGTCTTCATTTTCAATAATAAGCACTTGCGGGGTTTCATGAATAATGCCAAATTTCATTGCTATTTCGTTTGATATCTCACGAGCATCCTGCACAACAAGCAAGAATACGTGCCCCGCTATTTTTTTCTGTGACGCAGTTTTTTTTTGAAGTTCTGTGTAGAGCTCTTTCGAAACCGGGCACGTATTACTTATCTTTAATATAAGGACACGAGCATCATAAGATTGCCCAAACGCTTTTTGTAAATCGTCCTTTGTTTCTATGACGTTCATGGTGACATTTTGTTACATTTTTGATGCATATCGAGCGATAAGCGCTCCAGAAAAAAGAATGACAAAAAATAAGTAAATCCATAAAAGAATTGCAACAAGGAATCCAGCTGCTCCGTATACCACAAGCGATTCCGAAAAAGAAAAGTAAAATCCAAGGAGTTTATTAAGTACCAACATAAGAATTGAACCGGCAAATCCTCCTATAAACGCATCTGTCCAACCCACAGTAAACTTGGAGAGAAGTCGATACGTAATACCAAGAAAGCCCGTAAGAAGAATGAGAATAACCACCGATGTTAAAACTCGTATCAAAAAAGCAGAAAGACTATATGCGAAAAGTTCTTCAATAAGACCAATCCCAATTGTCAGAAAAAACTGAGAAGCAAACAAGAGGCTAATAAATAAAAGAAAAACGACTAAGTATACAAAGGAATAGAAATAGATGCGAACGTAGTTCTTAACAACATTCTTATCTCTCAGTGAAACTGAGAATAGCTCAAGCAACGAATTCTGTATCGCACGAAAAAATCTTACCGAGGCATACAAAATAATGAGAAAACCGACAACAGCAACCCAGGCATTAACTGTTTGATCGCGTAGACCTACAACAACCCTGTCAAACAGAATGGCTGATTGAGGTCCAAAATACTGAACGAAGAAACGCTCTATACCGCTTTCAGCATATGACCCGAAAAAGGTTAAGCTAACAAGAGAAGTAACAAGAACTAAAAGTGGAGAAAGAGCAAAAAGTGCATAGTAGGCAAGCGCTGCGGATTTTTCTCCAACCTTAAAAAAGTTAAAAATACCAACAGCTCGTGCCATTCTATTTTTTATATGAGAAATAACCTTCATTTACAAAGCGTATCATACAATAGAGAGCTGGTTATCAACAAAAAAAGAGCACATTAGGGTGCTCGGGGTGGGTGAGGAAAAAGCTTTTCGCAAAGAGGCCAAAAGTATTCTGGAATTACCAACGGGTGCATCCTTAGCTCATTACACAACCGCCTTATCTCTCCGTTGTCTGAGGTGACAATTCGAAGCTTTATTGTTTCGTCTATTATCTCAAGCTCTTCTGGTCTACCCGGTCCTTCAGACCGTAATTTTAGAGCGAGATGACTGCGCAAGTTCAGTATGGTACTAAGCTCAAAGTGTTTCGCTCGGTTTGAAAACCAAAACAGAAACTCCGATCGGAGAATCTCTGAGCGAAAGCATGCTGCTATTCTCCAGAGAGTCCTTACAGCAAGTCTTCCACTGTATAAACGGTTCTTGAGCTCATTCCAAATCAGTACCTCGAGCATGGGCGGATTTCGGCGTTGAGCCTGTTGAAAGATCTTGTGTGATTTCATGAAGAAAAGCTCCACCACAAGTGCGCCGGAGAGAATTTCTGTGGCAATGGGCTTCGACTCTAGGAAAAGCTGCCGAGAAAGACCGAACAACCACTCTACAAAAGACAGGCCTTTCGATTGAGACAGCTCTCTAAAAGCACGGTGTATTTTCGGATAAATTTCAAAAACCCTTTCTTCTGTCAAGTTGTCTACTGAATTTAACAACCCCTGAGTGTTCAGTGCAGTATCCCGAATCATCATTCACCTCTTTTTTCTTTTTACTTCTTTTTTATCTATATGTCAAAAAACACAGTGAGCGCCGAAGCGTCCACTGTGTTTTTTATTCTCACAAAAAGAAGAGACTAGTCTCTCTCTTTGATTGGTTGAGCGAAGTCTACCTTGAGAACTCGACCGCCGAACTCCTGACCATTCCACATATCGAGAGCAGCTTGTGCCTCTTCTGTAGTAGCCATTTCGACAAATCCGAATCCGCGAGAACGTCCTGTCACCTTATCCATAAGGATAGTAGCTGACTGAACATTTCCGGCTTTCTCAAACGCTTCCTTTAGTTCTTCATTTGTTGAAGTCCAAGGAATTCCGCCCACATATAGTTTGTTACCCATTTGTTCCTAAGAAAATTAACTCTT
>JBBDJZ010000025.1:0-4097 GCA_040879625.1 Minisyncoccota bacterium
TTTCTCCACAGATACGCACAATTTTTAAATAGCATTCTTTTTGTTATACTAAAATTACTTTAACTGAAGAATCTTTTCTTCTGTTTTGTACTTATGACTAAAAACATCGCCGTCGGCATAGACATCGGAACATCGAACGTAAAGGTTGCGGTTGCAGAAAAATCATTTGTCGATGGTAAGATTGTCCCCCGTCTTATTGCCACAGGATTTGCTGAATCGAGAGGGTTGCGACAAGGGTACATTGTTAACGGGAGCGAAGTGGTCAAGAGTATCCGCAAGGCTGTTCGACAAGCTGAAAAAGCGGCTGGAGTAGAAATAGATCAGGCGTACGTTTCAATTGGGGGAGTTTCACTTGAAGGCAATACTTCAATAGGATCAACGATCATATCCCGCGCCGATCTTGAAATAACCGAGGAGGACATACAAGAAGCACAGAACGCATGCGAAAGAACGCTCCCTCGCGCACTTACGCTAAACAAAAAGATACTTCATACTATTCCAATACAGTTTAAAATAGATGGACGAGAAACACTTGGCCGTCCAGAAGGTATGCGCGGCTCCAAGCTTGAAGTAAAGGCGCTCTTTATAACGTGCCTTGAACAGCACTTAAATGACCTCATCCAAGCAGTTGAAGATGCAGGCATAGAGGTCGAGGACGTCGTCGCCTCACCCGTTGCTGCAAGCTTTGTCTCACTTTCAAAAACACAGAAAATTGCAGGATGTGTTCTTGCTAACATAGGGTCAGAAACACTCTCAATAGTGGTCTATGAAAACAACATACCGATTTCACTCGAAGTATTTCCTTGTGGCTCTAACGACGTTACCAACGATATCGCCCTTAGGCTGAAAGTAAGCATTGAAGAGGCTGAAAAAATTAAACTTGGTCATCCGACAGGGCTGAGTTATACAAAAGCTGATATTGAAGAGATTGTGGAAGCTCGACTAAGAGAATTTTTTCTCCTCATCGAATCACATTTGAAAAAAATTGGTAAAAACGAACTATTACCTGCTGGAATTATTATTTCTGGAGGCGGAGCTGGTTTTCCCTCTGCACAAGAGACCGCAAAAGCGACCCTTGATTTGCCAAGCATGATTGTACGTTCCGAGGTTATCTATACGTCTCGCAATCCTGTAAAAGACGCCACCTGGTCAGTTGCGTACGGTCTATGTATTCTTGATTTTAGCGCAGAGCCAGATAAACCAATAAAAGCGAGCGCGGGAAAGATATTCAAGAAGTTTTTTGCTTGGATAAAGCAATTCTTACCTTAAGGCAGTCACTGACTATCAAAAAAGGTCGAAAATAAGACGCACTTTTCTTTTTTCTTTGTTTTGCTATAGTAGTAGCAATCACGCAAGTACATTGGTGTGTCGTTTAACAACGAGATTTATTGGGAAGTGCGCATTGTTTAATACATTTATAAGGAACATATGGCTAAAAAAGTTACTCCGGAAGTAGAAACCTTTGCACGAATACGTGTTATTGGTATAGGGGGTTCGGGTGGAAATGCAATCAATCATATGATTGAGTCCAAAGTGAAGGGTGTGGAGTTCGTCGCCGTCAACACAGACGCGCAGGATCTTCACCATTCACTTTCAAAGAACCGAATACACATTGGGAAAAATCTTACGAAGGGTCTCGGAACCGGTATGAATTCTGAACTAGGCAAGCGAGCAGCAGAAGAAACCAAAGAAGAACTCCAGGAGATAATAAAAGGATCAGACATGGTCTTTATTGCTGGCGGAATGGGAGGAGGTACAGGAACAGGAGCAAGTGCGGTTATAGCGCGGACAGCAAAAGAGCTTGGCGCGCTTACTGTTGCAGTGGTTACTAAACCTTTTTTCTTTGAAGGAACACAGCGAATGCGACTCGCGGACCAAGGGCTTGCACTTCTCAGAAAAGAAGTTGATGCGCTTATCATTATCCCAAATGATAAACTTCTCCAAACCGTTGAAAAAGAAACGACAGCTAAGGATGCATTTGCAATGTCAGATGAAATTCTGCGCGTTGCAGTAGAAGGCATCTCTGACCTTATTACAAAGCCTGGTATTATTAACGTGGACTTTGCTGACATTAAGTCAGTTATGGAAAACGCAGGAAGCGCCCTGATGGGAATCGGTATTGCCTCCGGAGAAAACAGAGCTGTCGAGGCTGCAAAAATTGCAATCAACTCACCGCTTCTTGATATTTCAACAGACGGTGCTAAGGGAGTACTCTTTGCGATTGCTGGTGGAGACGATATGACGATGAACGAAATTACTGAGGCAGCGAAGATTATCACCGAATCGATTGATCAAAACGCAAAAGTTATTTTTGGTGCTATTTATGACGACAAGCTTAAAAAGGATGAGGTGAAGGTAACGGTTATTGCTTCTGGGTTTCCGCAAGACGTTACGAACGAATCACCGCATCTTCCCCCTGAGCCGAACTACCTTCAAAACGCAGCGTCAGATGGTGGAGTTGGAAAAATCTATACTTCTCTTGGACTCGGAAAAAACCGCAGAGAAGAAGAACCAAAAAAGACTGACGAAAAAGAAGAGTTTGAGGCTCCAAAAAAAGAAGAGAAAAAACCTGAACTTCCAAAGAGAAAAGAAAAAGCAGAAAAGGAGGAGGAGGTGAACAACGATGATGATGACTGGGGTTCAATTCCCTCTTTCCTAAGACGGTCTAAGATTCGATAGTGAAATAATACGTGAAAAAATCGACACTTCGTCGGTTTTTTTATATACTACTTTGCATGTACGAACTTATTATTATTGGCGGAGGACCAGCGGGAGTAGCAGCTGGTGTGTATGCCGCACGAAAACAATTAAAAACAGCGCTGGTTGCTGAACACTTTGGGGGGCAAAGCCTTGAATCGATGGGTGTTGAAAACTGGATTGGAACCCCATCTATTTCTGGGGTTGATTTAGCAAAACAACTTGAAGGACACCTCAGAAGCTACGAGGGTGAATATTTGAGCATACACGCAGGGGTGCGCGCTGATTCTGTTTCAAAGAGTGACAAAGGTTTTAAAGTCACACTTTCAAACGAAGAAAGCCTCGAAGCCGAGACAGTGCTTATCACAACCGGATCATCGAGGCGGAAGCTTGACGTGCCCGGTGCAAAGGAGTTTGAAAATAAGGGTATTACCTACTGTGCTTCATGCGATGGGCCTCTTTTCGCAGATAAAGACGTTGTGGTGATTGGGGGCGGGAATGCAGGTTTTGAAAGCGCAGCCCAGCTTCTTGCATACGCCAAGAGCGTGACGCTACTCCACAAACGAGACACGTTTAAAGCTGATTCTATTACCGTGGACAAAGTATGTTCACATCCAAACATGCGTGTTATTACAAATGCAATTACAACTGAAATCAAAGGAGAGCTTTTTACAAAAACGCTTGTCTATGCAGACACAAACACGGAAGAACATCACGAAATTCCTGCGGAAGGAATTTTTGTTGAAATTGGAAGCATTCCAGCAACAAGCCTTGTAAAAGACCTTGTGGAACTTGATGAGGTTGGTCAAATTAAAATAGACCACCGCAATCAAACAACCTCGACGCCTGGTATCTGGGCAGCTGGTGACTGTGCTGACACGCTCTATCATCAGAACAACATTGCCGCGGGGGACGGTATACGAGCACTTGAGGATCTCTATTTGTGGCTTAAGGCTAAATAAAAACAGCCTCAATGAGGCTGTACAGAACTGTGTTGTAGAGAGGAATTGGGCTCGGAAGGGTTCTCTTTGCCCACGCCTCCTCTTTTTCTTTCTTTTTCTTGCGACCACTCCTTTTATCGAGTCGCACATGAAGTCGTGCTCCTGGGTATTCCCCTCCTTCTTGAGGGTATACGCGAATGCCGTAAATTACCAACACTCGCTTCTCGAGCACTCCGTCTTCATTAAGTAGACTGAGAGCAACTCGAGTAAGAAATCCAGGTCTTCCTATGGCTTGAGGTAAATCGTACTCCCACCACCACCTCTCTTCATCTCTGTAGAACAGTTTGAGCAAATCATTAATTATCAGACTGATAACCCACACTGCCAAACCGTGGGTAAGAAACAAAGCCACAAGGAGTGCACAAAGAACAAGGATTACAGACGCCATCACACACCTCC
>JBBDJZ010000026.1:0-4092 GCA_040879625.1 Minisyncoccota bacterium
GTGTGTATAGTACTGAGTTTCACATAAGGAGGCAAGGAAAGAGAGATGGTATACTTCACCCTATGAGACTTTTAGGAATAGACTACGGCACAAAGCGGATAGGTATTGCAATGACGGATGAAGGGGGGAACATGGCTTTTCCGAAGGCAACCCTTGCAAACGATCGGCACTTTTTTGGTTCACTAAAAGAGCTTGTAGAGGGAGGACGTGTTGAAAAAATAATAATTGGTGAATCTCTTAAAAAGGATGGTACTCATAACGAGATTATGCAAAAGATTCAAGAGCTTGCGCGAAAGATTGATCGAGAGCTTAATCTTCCTGTTGAGTATGAAACAGAAGTGTATTCATCTGAAGCCGCAAAGCGTTTGCAGGGAGATGCTTTTGACGATAACAATCTTTTAGATGCCTCGGCCGCCGCTCTTGTTCTTAATAGTTATATTGATCGGTATAAAAGAGATAATAAAAAATTATGAAAGAAGAAATAAACTATGACGACTTCAAGAAACTGGATATTCGAATTGGTGAAGTTGTTTCAGCGGAGCGTGTACCCGAAACAGACAAGTTACTTCGGTGTGAGGTGAGCTTTGGTGATGATGTGGGAACAAGGATTATTGTGTCAGGTATTGCAGAACATGTTTCTCCAGAAGATATTGTCGGTAAGAAGTTTCCGTATCTGGTAAACCTTGCCTCGCGCACAATTAGAGGGGTTGAGAGTCAGGGGATGATTCTTGCTATTGGTGGAGACATCTTCTCGCTCATTGCTCCCGAGAATAACGACGTGTTGCCCGGAACACCCATCAGTTAATTTTTGAAAAAGAAAGAGATATCTACAGTGTGTGTTTTGTTGAAGAACAAAGACGCGATATACTGAAAGACAAATGTATAGAACTTTTTCCCATGCCAGCACAACAGGAACGCGGCCAGATTTTTTTAGTTTTTTCCCTGTCCCAGACTTTTTGTCGATGCGCACGCTTGGCTTTGACCTTTCAGATAACTCAATAAAGCTCGTCGAGCTTATTAAGAAAAACGGCCTCATGCGCCTTGGTTTCTATGCAGCGTCAGATATTGCACCTGGAACAATTGAGTCAGGGCAAATTAAAAACTATACCGGTTTGCAAAAGGTTATAACTGAACTTCAGCGCAGGCATAAGTTTGTTTTTGTTGACGCCTCCTTGCCAGAACAAAAGGCCTATCTCTACACCACCACCATAGAGGGTGGAGAAGACGTCTTGCCTCGGGAAAACATAGAATTTCAGCTTGAAGAAAATATTCCTCTCACAAAAGCTGAGGCTGTTTTTGATTTCGAGATATATAAAACATATACAAAGGATAAAAAAACCTACCGGGATGTAACTGTTTCTGCAATCAGTCGTCCGGTTTCAGAGTCGTATGTTGCGCTCCTTAAGCGCTCAGGACTGCGCCCCGTATCACTTTCTATTGAGGCAGAGGCTGTGGCAAATGCCGTCGTTCCAGATGGAGATGAGGGTACGTATCTCATTATTGACTTTGGAAAGACGCGGACTGGAATCTCTGTTGTGAGCGAGGGTGTTACGCGCCTTACTTCCACTACAGAAATAGGGGGAGCTGATATTACAAAGCGTATTGCTGAAAAAATGAAAGTTTCTGAAAGCGATGCTGAGGCTCTCAAAAGAGAACACGGTCTTCTTGGTAGTGGGGAAGCGCTTCAGGTGAGTGGGGTGATTGAAGAAGGACTCTCGAGCATCACGAGAGAGGTTGAGGGACAATTGCGTTATTGGCACTCTAAAACGGACAATCGAGGTTTTCGTTCAAAGCGAGTCGCGACCATTTTACTATGCGGAGGTGGGGCTCTCTTGAAAGGAATTGAAGCTCATCTTAAAAAGAATCTCTCAGTAAACGTGGAGCTTGCAAACGTGTGGTCAAACGTCACTTTTCCTAAAAATTATGTCCCTGAAGTTTCGTTTGAAGATTC
Organism: Minisyncoccota bacterium; assembly: GCA_040879625.1. Lineage (GTDB taxonomy): Bacteria > Patescibacteriota > Minisyncoccia > Phycocordibacterales > JAXHMZ01 > JAXHMZ01. The sequence continues at coordinate 1,952 of JBBDJZ010000026.1, forward strand.
ACTTGGGTACGCGGCGGCAATTGGTCTCGCGCTTAAGCACTAATTGATAGCTATGTTGAACCTCCTAACACCAGAAGAAAAAAAAACCATTAAGCGCGAGTATCGAGTCCGTACCGCCGCGGTAATTGTTGCGTTTATGTTTTTTACGACGGTGTTTGCTATTGCTGGTTTATTGCCCGCATACTTTCACGTTGCTGTTAACTTAAAAATAAAGAATACCGACCTTAAAAATATGACTGTTCAGTCAGAGCAGGAGGGGGACGACTCTGTTGCGCTGGCTCTTGGTCGCACAGACACCATTCTTAACTTCATAGAAATTGAAGACACAACCGAGGCGACTCTCACCTCTATTGTTGAGCGTGCGCTCACTGCTCGCCCCGCCGGGGTGAGCGTTACCACCCTTTCTTTTGATACCACAGATGTGGGGAGGGTTCTCACCCTTGCGGGTAGTGCAAATACCCGCGCCTCGTTAATTGAGTATTCCCGAAACTTAGGAGATCAACCTGGGTTTATTTCAACAAGCGTTCCCGCCGAAGACCTCGCTCAAGCAAATAATATTGATTTTAGACTAACGGTGCGCGGAGAATTTTAACATGCATAACGCTCGCAACACACTCATTCCAGCAACCATTGCACTTTTTCTTTCGATTGGTGTGTATGCCTATGTTTTCCTAGAAGTCCGCAAGTCAGGAAGTGAGATTCAAAGTATTGAACAGCGCATTGATGCTGAATACGAAAAAGCTCGCAGGCGTGAGGCTGTTCATGAAACGCTTGAAGAAACCGCAAAGGAGAGAGATGAACTGGAAAGTAGGCTTGTAAAAGATACTTCGCTCGTTGTTTTTTTTGAAGACCTCGAATCTCTTGGGCGCGAGGCGGGTGTTGAAACAGAGATTGCTCGTATATCAGAAAATATAGAGCTCGATCCAATCGTCCCTGAAGCAACTCCAGAGGGTGGCGAGACTAAGCCCGTTCGAGACCCTGCAACTGAGTTGCTCGAGTGGCTTCAGCTTGACATTGCCGCAACGGGTACGTGGACAGAGGTGTACCGGTTTCTTTCATTTGTAGAACTGTTGCCCTACGAAACGAGGGAGAACAATATTAGATTACAAGCACTTCCTGCAACACAAACAAAGGCGGTTGTTGGTGAGGACGGAGAAGTGACGCAACCGTCAGTTTCGTCAGGGGGTATGTGGGAACTTTCTTTTACAATGAGGGTCCTTAAACTTAAAGGAGAATAACGCTGATATGTCACGACTTTTACACTTAAAACAAAAAGGTGCATCAAAAAAACCGCGAAAAAAGAAAAAGCGAGATGCTCTTGTAATTCGACCACGACATGACTGGGCAATCCTTTTTACCATTGCGGTAATCGCAAACCTCCTTGTTGTGGGAGTCCATGCGGTCATCTTTTTTAGAATAACCCAAGGTAATTTGTTTACTGGAGAAGAAGCAACCGTTGCTGAAGTTCGAACAGTTAATCGCAGCGCCCTCTCCGAGACGCTTGAATATTTCAGTGAAAAAGAGGAGTTGTTAATTGAAAGTATTACAAATCCTGAGGTTGCGCCATCTGTGCGTTAAACACAGTAACGCTCTATGATGTAAGTTTTAGAGGATTAAGCGCAGCGAAACTCACCGCTAAACATGCCTTATAAACACAAAAGCGACCTGTATAAAGCACAAAAAAGACATCGCGGTAGAATAAAGCGGGAACTTCTCGAATTTTTGTCCACGAAGGAATGTGTCGATTGTGGAGAAAACGACCCAGTAGTTTTGGATTTTGATCATATCGATCAAAAAACAAAATTTAAGAACGTAGCAAAAATGTTATCCGGACATTATTCGTGGAGTTCAATACTTGCAGAAATAAACAAATGTGAAGTAAGATGTGCTAACTGTCACAGAAAGAAAACTTATGTACAGTTAAGATACTTTGGTAAAGATAAGCCCTCGTAGTTAAACGGATATAACTGGAGACTTCTAATCTCCCATTCTAGGTTCGATTCCTGGCGAGGGCACAAAGACGCAAAATCAAAACCTCTTTCATTAATGAAAGAGGTTTTGATTTTAGAGAGCAAATAGTTTTGCTCTCCTGCGTCTTTGTGAACCGCAGGTGTGTTTTCATTTCATTCTGGAAATGAAAA
>JBBDJZ010000027.1:0-24391 GCA_040879625.1 Minisyncoccota bacterium
CAAACGCAAGCAGGGTGAGCATCAGCGCCAGCAAAAGCAGGTCGTATGACCAGTCGGTGTAGGGCTTGTCGGTTTTTTGCTTTCCGCTAGGCAAGGCCTCGCGCCAATCATGATAGCGCCACCAGTCGCCGCAGATATATTTGGAAGCAAGGCTTCAAAAGTTGGCTGTGTCAATTTGGCAGGGTAGCTCGTACTAAAGTAGCAAGAGCATCGCAACAAAGGCAGCGTATGCAAAGAGTAGGAAGTATCCTTCGTATTTTGAAATACTTTGTTGGGTACGAGAAAAATAAAGAAAGAGCAGGGCTATGATTGCCAAAAAGATTCTTCCAACGAGGGGGAGCTCAAGATTCTCGTTTTGTATCGGATGAATCAGCGCAACAATACCGAGCACCAGTGTTGCAGGAATAATGACGGCACCCATAAGGTTGCCAAGAAGCATCGAGGTCTCCCCTTTGCGAGCTGATACAAAAGTAAAGTAAAGCTCCGGCAACGCTCCTCCGAGACCAACCACAAGTACACCTATAACCATAAGGGGTACATTCAAAAGCTGGGCGATTAGAACTGAGGCGTGTACCACAAGCTGGGCAGTAACTGCTAGCATAACTATGCCGACTACAACCTTAATCATTGATATGAGCGCGCTCTTTTTGTCATCGGTTGGTAGCGAGGTAAGCTTGAGATCGTACACTTTTGAAAAACGCTCTTTTCTTGAAAATAACCAAATTACATAGATGACAAAAAAGAGAATAAGAACAATTCCATCTGTGCGCGACAACGTGCCGTCAACAATCAAAACAAGTGGTAAAAGCGCAGCAATCGGGGTCAGGAGTGCTGAATCGCGAACCGTTCGGTTTTCTAGAGGGAGCTCTTTTTTGGGAGAAAAGATAACCGCAAGAGCTACCGCAAGAGTAAGGGCAACCATGTTGTTGCCCATGACATCCCCATAGGAAAGCTCTGGAACACCCTGTAGCGCGGATGTAATTCCAACAAAGAAGTTGGGCACTGTTGCTGCAAAAGCCATGACTATGAAAGCAACAACAAATTCATCAATGCGGAAAAAGCGCGAGAGTCTAGAGAGTCCTGAAACAAGAAGTTCGCCAGCGGCATACAGAAGCGAGCCCGCAAACACAAAAAGCATGATGGTTGTTAGTATTGTCACGTTGGTTCCAAGTATTATAGCAGTCATTCTGAGGGAGAACATCACTTCTTTGTTTATAGTGAAGAAAAAGAGCAGAGTGGAGCCATGCTAGAGAGAGCCGCTTCCTATAGTATGGGAATTAGAAATGAGTGTGGTAGAGTAAATAGCAAGGGCGCATCTTACCTAGCCTTTAGGTAAGTTTTTGGCTTGTTTTTAAAATTTTTGTACTTAGAAATAACGTAACTAACCATATGGAAGAACAAAAAAATTCAACACAAATTGATGAACACAACAACACTTCAAAAGAAACAGAAGTGAAGAATCCTGACAACAAAACTGTGATGGGGATACTGGCGTATCTCGGACCTCTTGTTATTGTTTCCTACTTGACTGCGAAAGAAGACACGTTCGTTCGGTATCACATACGGCAGGGGTTGGTGCTTCTCGTCATTTTGGGGGTAACCTGGTTTATTGGCATAACACCTCTTGCGTTTGTTTTGTTTCCTATTTTGTTAATTATAAATTTGGCAGTTTTGGTGCTTGCAGTTATTGGCATCATGAATGTGGTTAATAAAAAGGAAAAACTACTTCCTCTTGTTGGAAGGTTCTCATCCCTTTTTCCCCTCTAGTTATATAAAGAAAGGCAGCTAGCTAACTTTCTCGTGGTTTACGGTGTAGTATCTATATACATGCCTTATTTTGTCTATATTGTTGAGTGCTCCGACAGCACGCTGTATACCGGCTCTACCAACGACATAAAAAAACGAGTCCGCGCGCACAACACAGAAGGTGTTGGAGCAAAATATACCCGCTCGCGAAAGCCCGTTACTCTTGTGTATGCGGAAAAATTGCGAGATGTCGGCGCGGCTCTCAAACGCGAGTGTGAAGTAAAGAAATTTACTCGAAAGAAAAAATTAGAACTCATTGCTTCTTCTCAGAAACAGAAGTCCATAGTACACTCACTATAATGTCAGAACTCAGAGAAAAGTGTGGAGTGTTTGGTGTATATGGAAAGGATTTAGAGGCAAGCAGGCTTACTTTTTTTGGACTTTATGCGCTTCAACATCGGGGGCAAGAAGGAGCGGGGATTGTCACGAGTGACGGAAAAAAGCTTCGTGCTCACAAGGGCATGGGTCTCGTTTCAAGTGTTTTCACCGAAGAGAAAATTAAATCATTAAAGGGAGACTGTGCTGTGGGTCATACGCGCTATTCAACCTCGGGTTCTAAAGCCATTGAACATATTCAACCTATTACTGTTCAGAATAATTCAATAGCTCTCGCGCACAATGGCAATCTTCCGAGCGTAACCGCACTTAAAAAGTTTCTTGATAAAAGAGGGATTACGGTTCCCGATGGAATGGATTCAATCATGATGGCTGAAGCTCTTGGTGCACGTGTGAGTGAGGGCATTGAAATAGAACAAGCAATTAAAGAACTTTTCCCACTTTTTACAGGAGCTTTTTCCCTTTTACTTATGACCTCCGATAAGCTCATCGCACTTCGTGATAGTAAGGGAGTTAGACCTCTTTCTATTGGTACGCTTGACGGAGGATATGTTTTTTCATCTGAGACATGTGGATTAAACACAGTAGGTGCAGAGTTCCTTCGCGACGTCGCTCCTGGTGAAATGGTTGTTGTAGACAGGCATGGACTCCGCTCAACAGAGCTTGCTCCGGGAGAGACAAAGCTTGATATTTTTGAATTTGTTTATTTCTCGCGTCACGATAGTGAGCACCTTGGTCAATCTGTGTATGAGGTGCGGAAAAGGTTTGGGCAGGAGTTTGCACGTGAAAACTCACTCGATGCAGACGTTGTTATTCCTGTTCCTGAAACAGCAATTCCTTTTGCGCTCGGGTATTCACAAGAAACAGAAATTCCTTTTGAAATGGGACTTACCAAAAATCGCTACATTCATCGGACATTTATTTCGCCAGGCCAACAACTTCGAGAGCGGGGAGTGGAGATGAAACTTTCAGTACTTCGACACGTCATAGAGAATAAACGCGTCATTGTCGCCGATGATTCAATTGTGCGCGGTACCACCTCTCGACAGATTGTTGACCTCCTCTTTGCTGCAGGAGCAAAAGAGGTTCATTTTGTGGTCAGCTCTCCCCCCATATGTTTCCCAGATTTTTATGGTATTGATACACCCACGCAAGAGAGTCTTTTTGCTGCAACGAGAAGTATAGAGGAAATGAGAGCCTATCTTCACGCAACCTCACTTCACTTTTTATCATTTGAGGGGATGCTTCGTGCAACCGGTCTTTCCGAGTCGTTATTTTCAACGTCATGTTTTTCTGGTGTCTACCCCATCGACCTGAAGGAACGGTTAGCGGAGGTGCGCTTTGATAGCCCAACTATTCTCTAACTGGTATCTATCCTGCAACGCAAGCATCACAAAAGAGCTCAATTGATGCGCTTCGCTATGAATAGTTTTTCTATTGACAGTCTACCATTAGTGCGATACTATCTTCAGGTAAGTTAATTCTACTAGTTTTTGTTTTCAGGGAAACACTCCCAAGTGTGGCGCTATTGCCTGCTTATAACAACGAAACCTAGTCATCTTACGCTCGTATCACTGACTAGGACTTTAGATACGAAAACCTTTTACAAAAAGGTCATTATTTCGTTTGAGTGCGTTGTTACATAATAAATTAAAATGCAAAAAAGAAGTTATCAAGGAAGATCACCACAAGGAAACCGACAACGATCGGGTTTTCGAGGTGGTCGTAGAAGTTTTAGTGGAAACCGTGGCCGAGGTCGTGGTGCCCAAAAAATAGATGTTTCTCGTTTTATTAACAGATCAGACACAGGAATCGTTGAGATTGCTTTTCAGTCGGAGCATGCATTCAGTGATTTTGCAGTAGAAGAAACTCTTAAAGTAAACATTCAAGAAAAAGGATATGTCACACCAACTCCAATTCAGGATAAGATAATTCCTCATATTCTTGACGGTAGAGATGTTGTTGGAATAGCAAATACAGGAACAGGTAAAACTGCTGCCTTTCTCGTTCCCCTTATTAACAAAGTTCTAAAGAACGGAAAGGAGCAGATTCTCATTATGGTCCCTACGCGTGAGCTTGCGATACAGATTGAAGAAGAGCTTCGAGGGTTTACAAAGCGAATGCCCGTCTTTGGAGTCGTCTGTGTTGGTGGTGCACCAATCGAGCGACAGATTTCAGGGCTTCGTCGACAGCATAACTTTGTCATCGGAACTCCCGGTCGACTCAAGGACCTTATGGAGCGAAACCTGCTTCATTTGAAAGAGTTTAATACCGTTGTACTTGATGAAGCTGACCGTATGCTCGACATGGGTTTCATACACGATATGCGTTTCATGCTCTCAAAAATGCCAACCCCTCGCCACACGCTCTTTTTCTCAGCTACGATTTCTCCTGAAATAGAACGCCTCATCGGAGACTTTCTTATTGATCCAATTCGAATTTCAGTAAAGACGGGAGATACTGCAAAGAATGTTGATCAGGACATCATACGTTTAGAAAAAGGTGCGGATAAAATTGACGTTCTTCACGACCTCTTAACACAATCCGACTTCGGTAAGGTGTTGATATTTGGTAGAACAAAGCATGGAGTAGAGAGACTTTCTCGTGACCTTGCAGCTCGTGGTCTTAAGACGGGTTCAATTCATGGTGACAAAAGTCAGTCACAGCGCGAACGAGCTCTCTCACAGTTCAAAAAGGATGCGATTCAAGCACTTGTTGCAACCGACGTTGCGGCGCGAGGACTCGACATCACCGATATTACTCACGTTATAAACTACGACATTCCTTCAACGTATGAAGACTATGTTCACCGAATTGGTCGAACGGGTCGAGGAGATAAAAAAGGAAAAGCGATTACCTTTGTTGAGTAAACGCAAGCGACACTTCTCGCCGATAGAAATAATCATTCATGTCTGGAAACGTTATTGTTAGATTTGAAGAAGTTGATTTTGACTTTGGTCATACTAAGCCCATTTTAACTGGTGCAAGTTTTTCAGTACGCCGAGGTTCAAAGATTGCACTCATGGGTCAAAATGGTGCAGGGAAAAGCACTATTTTTAAGCTTCTGACGGGAGTACTTGAGCCAACGGAGGGACGAATTACTGTTGATCAAAAACTAACAGTAGCACTTTCAAAACAAGTTCTTGTTCCTGAAGAGCTTGAATTAACCGTGAGACAATACTTTCAGCATGCCTTTAAGGACGTTGTCTATGACATTGATCCAAAAATCGATGAAGTGCTTGTGATTGTTCATCTTGAGGCGGGCAAAGAAAGACTCATGAAAACATTTTCGGGTGGTCAAAAGGCGCGCCTCTTGCTTGCTCGCGCTCTTATTCAAAAGCCCGACCTGCTCTTGCTTGATGAGCCGACAAACAATCTTGATGTGCACGGCATCGAACACCTTGAGGATTTTTTGAAGAATTATTCAAAAACGGTGATGGTTATTTCTCATGATGCTCGATTTTTGAATTCGTTTACAGACGGGGTCTTATATCTCGATATCTTCAAGCGATTTGTCGAGCAGTATACGGGAAACTATACGGATGTCGTCCGAGAAATTTCAGCTCGAATTGCAAAAGAGCGTCGAGAAAACGTACGTCTTGAAAAGGGTATCCAAGAACGAAAAGATAAAGCCAGCTTTTTTGCAAATAAAGGTGGACAAATGAGAGCTCGTGCAAAAAAGATGCGCGTTGAAGCAGAAGGAATGGATGAAGCAAAGGTAGAAGTGAGACGAGAAGATAAAACACTCCCCCCTTTCACTATTCCTTTTCAAGAAGATCTCACCGGCATGATTGCGCTCTTCCATACCATTCCTGTTATTAAAAAAGGTGAGCGCAAAGAGAAGAAAAAGCGCATTGAGCTCAGGCAGGGAGACAAGCTCCTCGTGAAAGGTCCGAACGGAATCGGAAAAACAACCTTTCTCGAATCGTTTGTGCGTGAACCAGACTATTTTGCTGACGTGCATGAGCGCGTAAAAATAGGGTACTATGCTCAGGATTTTTCAGGGCTTGATTATGAGGCGACTGTGTTTGATGTGCTTAAGCGTGCATCAGCTGAAGATATCGAGGAGAAAATTAGAGCAACAGCAGCTCGGTTTCTTATAGGGGGTGACCTTGTATACAAACCAGTACACACGCTTTCTGAAGGCCAAAAGGGCCTCGTATCGTTTGCTCGTCTCGTACTTGAATCACCAGGACTTCTTATTCTTGACGAGCCCACCAACCACATTAACTTTAGACACGTACCCATTATAGCAAAGGCAGTACGGAATTTTGAAGGTGCTGTTATTATTGTTTCTCATGACGAATCCTTTTTAAAAGACATCGGAGAGACGCTCGTGGTGGACATGGGCGCGCTTTAGTGGTACTGTAATTATCTTGATAAATCGCAAGAATGCGGTTTTATTTTTTGAAACATGGAAATTAGAAATATTGCAATTATTGCACACGTTGACCACGGTAAGACGACACTGACCGACGCTATTATGCGTGAGACCGGCATGCTTGATGAAGGCGTCTCAATGGACTCAAATGCGCTTGAGCTTGAGCGCGGTATTACCATCTATGCGAAGAACACCGCTGTTCTGTATAAAGGTACAAAAATTAATATCGTTGACACACCCGGTCACGCAGACTTTGGCTCTGAGGTTGAGCGCGTACTTCGCTCCATTGACTCTGTCATACTCATAGTCGACGCTCAGGAAGGACCTATGCCACAAACTCGTTTTGTGCTTAAAAAATCACTCGAGCTTGGACACAAGCCCATTGTGGTTTTAAACAAGATTGATAAACCTGCGGCTGATGTTGATCGAGCGCATGATGAAATCTTTGAACTTTTCTCTGAGCTTGGTGCGACCAATGAACAGCTCGATTTTTCTACAATTTACGCAATTGGAAAAGACGGTGTTGCTATGAAAGGAGTCGATGATGAGCGGGTTAATCTAGAGCCACTCCTCGATACTATCTTGGAAAAAGTAACACCTGCGCCAAGTAACTCGGAGCTTCCACTCAAAGCACAACCCTTTAACTTGGCCTATGATAACTTTCTTGGAAGACTTGCAATTGCTCGTGTCTATCAAGGTGTGATTAAGAATGGCTCAACCGTCTTTGTAAAAAATCAAGGAGGAGAAATGTATAAAGGAAAGATAACAAAACTCTTTACCTTTGACGGCATACAGAGAAAAGAGACAAGCGAAGCCCTTGCTGGTGATATTGTGATGATTGCGGGGTTGCCTGAAATTTTCATCGGCGAGACGATTACTGACCTTGAAACAGTTGAAGCACTTCCTGCGATTAAAGTAGACGAGCCGACAATCGCCCTTAACTTTTTAGTAAATAATTCACCCTTTGCCGGACGTGAAGGTACGTTTGTAACGGGGCGACAGATACGAGAACGGCTTGAAAAAGAACTTGAGGTGAACGTTGGCCTCAGGGTTGATTTTAGTGGTGATAGTATGGAAGTTTTTGGTCGTGGTGAACTCCACATTGCTATTCTTCTTGAGAACATGCGCCGTGAAGGCTATGAGCTTCAGGTGTCACAACCTAAGGTCATTATTAAAGATATAGATGGGGTAAAAAGTGAACCGTTTGAAGAGGTGACCATAGATATACCAAGCGAATCACAGGGTACTGTTATTGAAAAACTTTCAAAGCGAGGTGTGATTATGACAAACATGAAAATTGATGGTAACCGCGTTCGATTAACCCTCGAAGGCCCGACACGTGGCATTCTCGGTTATCGTGGACAGTTCATTGTTGATACAAAAGGAGAAGGAATCTTTTCAAGTCGTGTCATTGGATTCAGGCCACACGTTGGCGAGATTGAAAAAAGAGCGGTTGGATCAATGGCCTCAATGGTTGGTGGAAAAGCTCTTGGATTTTCGCTCGCAAATCTTCAAACACGTGGTGTGTTGTACATAGATGCAAACACTGAAGTGTATGAAGGTATGGTTGTGGGAAATACTTCAAAGGGAGATGAGATGGTCGTTAATCCAACAAAAGGGAAGCAACTTACTAACATGCGAGCATCGGGGTCTGATGAAAATATTTCTCTTACTCCACCTCAATTGATTACCATCGAGCGGGGACTTGAAATTATGACTGATGATGAATATCTTGAGATAACTCCAAAGAGTACACGAATAAGAAAACAATTTTTGAATGAATCGGAAAGAAACAAAGTAAAGCGAAAACAATAAACCACCCATCCGCGGGTGGTTTATTGTTTCTGGTTTTCTATTTCGCGGGATGCGCGCAAGGCACGTATTCTCCTGACGAGCCAGACAGTAAGAAGCACAAAGAAGAGAATATAGATACTCATTTCAAAGCGATCAATAAAGACAAGAATTGATTCCCAGTTTTCTCCGAGGTAGATACCTGCGGTAAGAAGAAGTACGTTCCAAATCACGGTCCCGCACAAAGTAAAAATAAGAAACGTACCAAACTTCATTTTTGCTATACCCGCGGGAATTGAAATAAGGCTTCTGAGGCCTGGTAAGAAGCGAGCCCAAAATACGACCGAACCTGAATGTTTGTTAAAAAAACTAAGCGCATGATCAAAGTCCTTTTCTGAAAGAAGTGCCCACTTTCCATACTTTTTAAATATACTGCGAACGCGAGCGGCACCGAGGAGTGCGCCAAGGTAATAAAACACAACTGCGCCCAACAGTACTCCCACTGTTGTTGCAAGGAGAACCAAGAAAAAAGTAAGCTTTCCCTCTCGAACAAGAAAACCTGAGAAGGGTACGATAACCTCAGAGGGAATAGGTGGAAACACGTTTTCTATAAACATCACCGCAGTAATGCCCACATATCCAAAGCTCAGTATAATCTGTTCGAGTAGTATCCGTAGTTCTTCTAAAAATGAGGCAAGCATGGCGTGTGAGCAGTCTATATAAAAGGCTTATCTACCATACGTGAGATTTTATGACTTGTCACTCTTGACGAAAAAAGTTGACAAACCCATGGTGTGTCGTGTGGATTTAGAGTGTATTACCCGCATCAGCCCATCATCGTATACTCGAAGAGGAATAGTTCGCAGAAAAATGTAGCTACATTCTCTCTGAGGGCGATTATACAGTAACACAATATACACGAGAGATTTCAAGTGCTTCTAAAGAGGCACGCAGAGATTCATTCGGGTGTTTCAAGCGAAGCACGGAAAAAATCTCTAGGACTAACGTGATGTTATTAAGTGAAGACGATAGTAATGGTGCGTTAATGAGAGGAGCTGGTGTAATGAAAAAAGTGTGTTTAGCAACCGTTGCGCTTGCAACCTCTCTCATGTTCTTTAACAACATAAACCTACCTGAGACAGCGAGCCCATTCTCTTTTGGTGTTCGTTCAGCTGAAGCGGCCGAACTCGATGTGTGGTGGCCGATTGACGGCGCGACGGTACGCGATACCCAACCGTTTAAGTTCTCCATAAGTGACAGAGATGTCAGTTCATATGATGGATACTGGCACGTTGGAAGTGGATCACGTAACAAAATGGACGACGTGTACCAAACCTACCCACATAAAGAAGCAGACGTAAGCCTACGTAATTGGACGTGGAACGAAGACAATTCTTACCGCGTGACTTTCATTGCCGAGGAAAAAGATGGAACAGAAATTGCGAGAGAAACCGTAGAAATTTCTGTAGAGCACTCAGAAGTGCCCACTAAACAAAAAGGGAAGCAAAAGAATGAAGTGGTGACTCTAAACCCTGCTCCTGCTTTGGACCCTGTAGTAGATGAAGAGATTGTGGAAGGCGAAGATGAGGAGGCCGAAGAAGCGACGGATGATATCATTCCCGATGAAGAGAAGACCGATATCGAAGTCATTGAAATCGTTGAAGGTATTACCGTCCTCTCGCCTCAAAACAATGAGAAAGTTTCTGGCATCAAAACCCTCACTCTCTCTATTGGTGGAATGAGTTCTTCTGATGTTCGAGCGTACTGGAAAGTCGGCGGTGGCGTTCTGAACCCTATGCAAACAGAGTTCAGCAATGAAACATTGAGGGCGAGTGCTGATGTTGATTTCCAGGGCTGGACATGGCGGAGTGATGGGCGTTATGAGCTTACCTTTGTAGCGGTTAGTAACGAAGGTCAGTCATTCGTCGAGACGATTCAGGTTGAAGTTGACGCACATACTCCTGTTCAAACTCCTCCGCAAGAGTCGGAAGATGAACAAATCGTGGAGGTTGTTGACGTAGAGATAACTGAACCCGAAAGAATTGAAGACGTTTCTGTCTCACACTCAACTGATAACCCGCTTGCTGGAAGAGTATTATACCGAACGCCGAACCTACCTGCAGAACGCCAAGCAAATGAGTGGAGAACCTCACGCCCTGAAGACGCTGCGCTTATGGACATTATGGCAGCAGAACCGCAATCGATGTGGATCGGTGGTTGGGGAAACACAGAAGTAGATGTCAGAGATAGATTGCGAGAAGCAGATGCAACGGGAGAGCTGCTCGTGCTCGTCGCTTACAATATTCCACACCGAGACTGCGGTTTGTACTCAGCCGGAGGTGCCGAGAGTGCAACAGGATATCGTAGTTGGATTGCTGGAATTGCGCGTGCAATAGGCGGCTCTAATAATTCACCGGTTGTCATTCTCGAACCAGATGCTCTTGCTGGAGCCGATTGTTTAAGCGAGGCTGATAAGGCAGAGCGAAAACAGCTCATTCGAGAAGCGATTGTGACCCTTAGAGATGCTGGTGCAACCGTATACGTCGAGGCATCATCTCCTCCATGGAAAACGACGGAAGAAATGGCAGGGCGCCTTCAGGAAGTTGGTGTTGAAGAGGCTCACGGCTTTGCAATGAATACGTCAAGCTATACAAAAACGAGCCTCAGCATTCAGTATGGTGAAGAGATTTCACGCTTGCTCGGAGGTATGCACTTTGTCGTTGATACGTCCCGAAGCGGACAAGGACAAACTGCGGATTTAGAGTGGTGTAATCCGAGCGGCCGAGGATTAGGTGAAAGACCGACAACACAAACCGGGCACGAGCTCGTTGATGCATTACTTTGGGTCAAGAGCCCAGGTGAATCAGACGGTACGTGTAATGGTGGCCCACGTGCTGGAGAGTGGTACCCAGAACAAGCACTCGAACTTGTGAAAAATCGAGCGTTCTAACGTAAGAACGATGCTCTTTAGCTCTTTAGACAGAGGAGAATAGTTCTCCGATTTAAGATCCGAGATATTTCAGAAATGAAAATCTTCGGGTCTTTTTTATATACGGATATTAGTTATATTGAAGTTTATACACGTACAGTTCTAGCTCTGGTGAAATTTTCTGGTACTCAAGTCGTTCGTAGTTGTTTTCAAAGTAGTTTCTGATTTCTTCCTCATATCCTTGGTCGTAGCTTAAGAGAAGAAAAAGCCGTTCATTATTTTCTGTGATCCTCAGAGCTTCCTCTTCGAGGGTATTGCTTGAAAAACCAGGAATTGGTCCGGGCATCTTTCGGTCCCAGTAAGGAATGGTGGTAATTGAAGCAAGGCCAGTATAGTAGTAGTCAAATGGATACACCGTAAAAGGTGCCGACAGCACAACGACGTCTCGAGGAGTACTCGTGCTACTTATGTATTCAGTCACCGCTCGATAGTCTTCTTTAACGGGAGTGTTGGGGTTTACGGCTTGCACCCCAAGCGCTGTAAGCATCACTAAAACGAGAAGGACTTGAAATGCTCTAGAGAGACGTTTCGGATATGAAGCGATGAGTGAAGACAGAATAAGAATAAATGCGGGGAGTACAAGAATCAAATATCGAGAAAGGAATACTGGTCGATAGACAATGCTTATTATGAAGGCGATGGCGAGGGGGGCAATAACAGCAATAATGAAAAACATGCTTTCCCTGGTAATGCGCGAATCTTTTCGTAGTCCGAGGAATGCAACCAGTATCGAAAGTGGCCACAGTGAAACCAGAGCAGTATTAACTGAATCTGTTTGGAAGCCCACCATGAACTGAGTCACCGCATTGAACAAATCTACTGTGCTGGGAGTAGTGAGAAGCGGCGACATATCTGTTGAATCTGCTTGGCTCAGTACATACAAACCCCACGGCAAAAAAGTAACTACAACAATACCTGCTGCAAGTATGAAATTTTTGAATGCACTTTTTGGGAAGTGTTTATAGTTGAACAAGAAAAAGAGTACTTGGGCGGTAAGTCCAAAAAAGAAGAAGTAATGAGTATAGACTCCAAGCACTGCTGTCAGTGTATAGCCAATCCACGCAAAGAGACTACTCTTTCTATAGATTGAAAGAAAATAATAATAGTTAAGAGTTATGAGAAGAGAAAAAAGGGTGTACATACGAATCTCACTGCTATACCAGTTCATAAATGGAGAGAGTGCAAAAAGAAGCGTCGCAAAGTACGCTACTGATTTATTGTAGGCAAGTCGCGCAAGGAGAAAAAAGGCGGGAATGTTAAGTACGAAAAAGATAAGGGATAATAGGCGCGCCGTCAGCACATCATTTCCTAGGAATGTTTGCCATATCCTGAGAACCATGTGATACAACGGAACGTGTACGTCTTGGGAGATTGTCGTTAGGATTCCTTTAAATGACTGGCGGGTCTGCCAGAGGCTTTGCGCCTCATCGAGCCGAAGTGAGAGGGGTCCAAAGAATAGAAATGAAACAAAAACAGCAAAAGCCATTAAAAAGATTAAAAACAAACTCGCAATAAGCATTTCGTTTGTAAGTTTTCTGTTGAGTGTTTGGAGGTTTGTTCTGAGTTCCATATTTTTATTTTTTAGCTCACTCGGAGGCGAGCGCGCACCTGGTCGCTGACCGCCCTTTCCTCTTTTTCCTCATCGTATTCTTCCTCAACGTTATAATTTTTGTGAGGAAGCGCTGCTCTGATAAACGGAATAAAAATAGCAATATTGAAGAGAGACCACGCAAGGTTATTAATAAGTGACGCGGACAGACCTTCTCGCATAAAGGCAACAATGACACCAAGAATGACTAGCCCTATATACAACAGGTGTGGAATGACCAGGCGAACATAGTTTCCTTTAATTCCTTGCTTTGAGGTGATTGAAAACGTTGCTTTTTTTTGAGTAAAAACTGAATAGAGCGCATGGAGATGTATGCTAAAGCTGCTCATAGAAAATGCAAGCGCGGAAAAAGTAAAAGAAAAATTTGAAGAACGCTGGAGTGTGTGAAGAGTCACGAAAATATACGGAATAAAAATAAGCGCAAGGAGCATAGACGAAACCTCAATCGGCACAAGTCCCGTAAAAAAGAAGGTGACAGGAAGAAGCGCGTTCATGAGTACAATGATTCCTGAAAGATAAAAACTTGCTGAAGAAAGGTATTGAATTTTTTGAGCAATACTTAGGTTCTTTCTAAATAGTAGGTTGTATCGGAAGATAACATCAAGAGCACCGCGGGCCCAACGAAATTGCTGTTTGTAGTATGAATAAAAATCTTCAGGTGCTAGTCCCTCCGCAAGTACTTCACCAACGTATATTGATTTCCACCCTTTTTCGTGAACAAACATACCCGTCACAAAATCTTCAGCAATAGAATCAACGCACACATTTCCTACTTCGCGAAGAGCTCTTTTCCTCAGTACCATATTCGTTCCACACATCGTCGCTGAGTTAAGGCGATTTTTACCTTTGCAAATTGGTCCGAAAAAGAGTTGTTGTTGTTCCCACGAGCTCTTGGTGACTGCATTAAGAGCATAGTTTTTGTAATATTGTGGGGTTTGGACAAAAGCAACATCAGGATCAATAAAGTATACAACTGTTTTTGTGAGAAAATCAGCATGCGGAACATGGTCCGCGTCAAGGATAGCTACAAGTGGTGCCGTTTCATGAAGCGCTCCTATCACCTCAAGGGCGTTATTAATGTTTCCAGCTTTAGCACCCCCAGGAGTGCGGCGAGTAATAACGTGTGCGCCGAGCCCTTCGGCAAGTGCTTCAACAGCTTGCCAATTGTCTTTGTTTGCTACGAATCCATCGTTCAGAACGTATACTTCAAAGTGAGGATAATCCATCCGGAGAGCTGCTCGAACAGTTTCCTCGATTATTTCTAAGGGTTCCCCGGCGACGGTTATGAAAACATCAACCGCTGGATGAATGCTGTGGTTCTTTTTTGGTTCGTAGTCTGTTTCCCATACCGTATAGATATACGTTATTACCTGCCACACATGAAATATCTCACCGATAATGAGGAGACTAAAGAGGACGACGTTACCTTGCTTAAAGGCAAACGTAATAATATAAAAATACGCAATCGTTAGAAGTATATTCAGGACGAGGAGTGTCTTTGGTGTGTAGGTTTGTAGAAATGATGTTTTCATAAAGCGGTGTGTATAACTCACTCGGTCGTGTTTTCTGCATCTCGAAACTCATTAAACGTTTCATCAGAAATTGTTGCGGCAAGGTTCGGAAGGTTGTCGCTGTATAAAGCAATGCCAAACCATACCCAGTTTGTGTCGTAATAACTAAGACTTTTTTTCCATGTTCCGGTATCCGGATTGTAGTTAACAATAAGTTTTTCTCGATACATCTCGCGCGCTGCTCGCGGGTCGGTCACCAGGGTTTGGCCAATTGAGCCTCCATAGATTGCGAGAGACTCTCCGTCGCTTGCGACATCCCCGTTGTGTTCGTACCTGTCGTACAACCGCTCTCGTTTTTTCCACTCATTAGTCAAGAACTGCATCTTTTTAAGAGTTTCTTCAGCGCGAGGCTCGTTAAACCATATATGGTCCAGAGTGATTCTCCACGGTATGCGAAAAGCGTCATAGCTGTAGTTGGTGCCAAGTCCGCTGCTTTCTGATGGTGCGGTAATCTCGCCTGTTTCTTTGTGTATGAAAATCCAGTCGGGGGGAATTCCTGCACTTGTTCCTGTATCGAGTGGATCTTCGAGGGTTCTCATTATAATTTCGTAAGAACTATCAATAAGCTTTTCCCACGGATTATCGGGATCAAGTTTTGCAAAGATGCGATATGCGTACGGTGAAAAATATGAGGGATTAACGACTGCATATTCTCCCCCCGATCTTTTCTCGACGTCATTTGCAAGGAGTACTGGCGAGCCCTGTATTTCAAGGACTTCGTACTCCCACATATCACGAACGATATCGCGGGCTAATTCAAGGTACTCACTTTCGCCCCAGTTTGCGTAGGCAAATACGAGCGCAATTGCAATATCAGAGTTTGCATCTGATGCAGAGTTATCTCCACCCATGTCAGCGATGATGCCGTAGGTTCCATCATTTCGTAAACCAAAAATCCAAGAAAATAGTGAGTCTTCCTCACGCCCCAGATTGTCCCTTGCCCACTTGAGAGAGGAGTCAAATGTCTCCTGATCGTCCATCCACACCGCCCTCAGCATCGTATAGCTTTGCCCTTCGGAGGTTGTTACGTTGTCACGTTGTTTGTCTACGGTGCGAAATGTACCTTGCTCTAAGTACTCAGCTTTATATTCGCGCCAGAGTGAGGAAAGCATATCTCTTTCAGAAAAAATAATAGGAATTTTACTCGCTGACGAGTTCGTGTAAAAAACAAAAAGAATATACCCAAGTGTGATGAGTACAAGTATTGCAATAATATATCGTATTGTTTCCATCTGGCTTTTCGGCATATGTTTTGTTTCTTCTCTGATTCTGCAACAGGACTAGAGAAGCTGTGTGTGCTTTACAAAACTCCACACACAGCAATTGTTAATTTTTACTGCTGTAGCACACAGAGGTACTTCTTACATTACCCCGTTCTCTTTTTACAGTGATAGAGACGGGTCATACGGTGAATCTCTTACAGAAATTTTTACACCACAACTTTTTAATTCTTTTGTAAGTTTGTTTATGCACGCACGTCTTTGTAGTGGAGTGTGGGGATATTAATGGGATAGGGCGACCCCATGTTTTTCCTACTACCAACTAATAACACTTGGTTTTTTATACGCACTAAACTTACAACTTTATGAAAAATAACATATCACTTTCTATCTTTTTCCCTGCATATAATGAGGAGTCTAACATTGCACAGTCAGTCGCGGAGGCAGAACAGTCAGTTAAGAAGATTACTGATACCTACGAAATTATTATCATAAACGATGGAAGCTCAGACGGTACCAGAGAAATTGCAGAATGGCTTGCGTGGAAAAATCCGCGCGTTAGAGTTATCCATCACGAAAAAAATCAAGGGTACGGCGCGGCTGTTTTAAGTGGAATACAGGCAGCTCGTTATGACTACGTCTTTTTCACTGATGCTGATTTACAGTTTGACCTTGCTGAGCTTTCGCATCTTACTCGTTTTGCGGGGGAGTATGATGCAGTCCTTGGGTATCGCGCACGAAGGAAAGATTCGTTTATGCGTAAGCTCAACGCAAAGGGCTGGAATATACTCAATCAGTTTTTCTTCGGTTTGAAGGTGGACGACATTGATTGCGCTTTTAAACTCCTCGATCGTAAACGTGTGAGCGCTCTCCCTATACAGTCGCGCGGCGCTATGGTGTCTGCTGAAATATTAATCCAACTTGAAAAAAGTGGAGCAACTTTCAAGGAGGTTCCGGTGACACATCTCCCGAGGAAAAGTGGAGTACAAACCGGTGCTCACCCTAAGGTAATCATGAGAGCGTTTTCGGAAATGTTTAAAGTTTTCCGCGGTGATCTCGGACGTCCTGTTCGAAGTCAGCTTATGCGATTTGCGAGCATCGGTTTTTTGTGTACGGCGATTGACGTAGGTTCGTATATTGGACTCACTCGATCGAGCGTTTTCTTTGCTGAAAATATGTTACTCACAAAAGTACTGACGTTTCTTCTTGGTTCTATGTTTAGCTTTGCACTTAATAGGATGTGGACGTTTCAATACACAGGCAAACTTTCACTTGCTCAATTTGGAAGATTTTACGCAACGGTTGGTTCTGCGGTTTTCGTTAACGTTACCTCTGTGTATATTATTCATACACTCATGGGTCTCCACGATATTGTTGCCGTCATTCTTGCAACAGGCATTACCTTTGTGTGGAACTTCGTTCTTACGAAAGTCTGGGTGTTCAATAACAAGCCACAGCGAACGCAACTGCTTACGGCAGAATCACTTCTTGCGACCAAATAGCATTTTCCACACTTCTGCATTTTTGCTCTCGGGATTCGGGTGTATGATACAGATATGAATACATTTCGCTCATATACTCATCGAAGGGGATTTACGTTGATAGAGCTCTTGGTTGTTATTTCTATCATAGGTGTCTTAAGTGCAATTATTTTTCCTCGACTTGCAGGAATGCGGGAAAAGGCACGAGATACTGAGCGTATGACCGATGTTCGACAGATTCAAAACGCCCTTGAGTTGTATTACAACAGAAACAGTGCGTACCCGGCTAACTTAGCTGCACTTAGTACTATTGTGGCACAAGGAGTACTATCCGACCCTAAAGGCGTCCCGTATGGATATGAAAAAGATCGGAAGTGTGGAGGGGCCCCCGGGCTCTATTTTATTAGCTTTACCGCAGAAAATCCTGCTACGTTTGAAAACGATACCACTGTTACATTAGTAGGAAGCAATAGCGACATTGTCTGCATCGATCTCCTTACTAACTATTAAGAGGTATGGCTAAAAACACACTGATTGGATTTCTTGTCTTACTACTTGTTATTGCAGGAGTTTTCATCATTCGTAACCAAGGAAACGAAAATGGTGACGTACCAGAAGAGCTTGAAGACACTGAAACGCCTCAAAACACAGAGGGTGAACCCCGGGCTGATTTTGAAGCAGACGCCAGCCCAGAAACTCGGGCAAGCATTGTCGGGCTGTGGGAAAAGAGCGACGATTCACAAAGCACGCTTACGTTTCACTCTGACGGCACACTCGTTGACACCTACGGTGGTGGCGCTATTTATGAAACAGGTACCTATGATTTTGTTACCTCAGCAGACGATCTTCCTCGGAATGTTCAGTATGACCCTGAGGCAATCTATTTACGACAAACGTTTGGAAATCAGTCGTACTACTATGAGGTGCGTACCCTCAACGAATCATTGCTTGAGCTACGACTCTTGTCTGAGGGTGGCGGTGTTCTGAACTATACTCGGATAGGTTTGTAGCCCTGTGTCCACACTTTTGCACACACAGATGTCCGGCTCGTGCTATTATTATAGCGATGAAACAGATTTACACACTCATTAATCTGGGTTTAATTTTTCGTCTCCTTTTCTCGAAAAAAAGTATGCATATGTTTATAAGCGGTACACACAGACCGCTTTATTGCTCAGCACCCCCGCGACACCTTTTATTATGAGAATAAGCCCCTAATAGTCGACTCAATGTCCCAAAAACCTCTCAAAGTGTTAATGTTTGGCTGGGAGTTTCCCCCTCATAATAGTGGTGGGCTCGGTACGGCGTGTCTCGGACTTACCCGGGCTTTGTGCGATAGCTCAAGAGGGATTGACCTCACGTTTGTATTACCCAAAAAGCAGGAAACAGTGAATATGGAAACCTCTTTTGTGTTTGCAGATTCGTATCCTGTTTCTATGAAAGTGCGAGTTGTTGATTCAATTCTTTCTCCGTACCTTAATACAGAAAGCTATAAGGATTATTATCACCTTCTATCGTCGGGTGATAAAAGTTTTTATGGTAATACGCTTTTTGATGAGGTTGAGCAGTATGCAAGAAGAGCGGGCGCTATAGCGGAAGAGGAGGTGTTTGATGTGATTCATGCTCACGACTGGCTTGCCTTTGGTGCAGGAATTCATGCAAAGGAGGTCTCAGGAAAGCCACTCGTTGTTCAGGTGCACGCAACAGAGTTTGACAGAACTGGTGGGAATGGGGTACACGGACACGTATTTGAAATTGAAAGGCGGGGTATGGCGGCTGCGGATAAGGTGATATCGGTCAGTAGTCTCACCAAAAATATAATTAAAGAGAAATATGGAATTGCAGATGAAAAAATAGAAGTTGTCCACAATGGCAACGATATGAGGATAAGGAGTTGCGACGGAACAAAAGCAGTAAGCTCTCTTCAGATACTCAAAGATAAGGGCAAGGATGTTGTACTATTTGTCGGTCGTATTACTCTTCAAAAAGGCCTCGAATACTTTCTTTATGCAGCAAGAACTGTACTAGAATATCGGCCAAACACTGTATTTGTTGTTGCTGGTTCAGGAGATATGGCAGAGCAAATGATGCGCCTCACTGCACAGCTCGGAATATCTAAGAGTGTTCTTTTCACGGGTTTTTTACGCGGAAAGGAGCTTGATGAGGTGTACGATATTGCTGATCTCTTTATTATGCCAAGTGTCTCTGAGCCCTTTGGTCTTACTGCGCTTGAGGCAATAGACAGAGACACTCCTGTGATTCTTTCAAATCAATCGGGGGTCGCCGAGGTTGTGAAAAACGCACTGCGTGTTGATTTTTGGGATTCAGACGCAATGGCTGATAAGATTATATCTGTTCTTTCTCATCCCTCACTTGCAGGTGAGCTCGAAAAAAATGCGCGGAGAGAGTTGCCTCACATTTCTTGGGCAAGCGCGGCCGATAAGTGTAGTCTCATCTATCGAACTCTTGTTGCGCAGTCAATTCCTACTATGAAATAACACACTATTATGTCATCAATCTGCCTCTATTTACATGTTCATCAGCCACGTAGGATTAAACGATATCGAGTTTTTGACATTGGTCGCGATCGTGATTATTTTGGTGACAGCTCTGATTCAGACGTAAACAACGCTCGTGTTTTTGAAAAAGTAGCTCGTAAAAGCTACCTACCAACAAACGCGCTCTTGCTTGAGCTCTTAAACGAGTATCCTGATTTTAAAGTAAGCTTTTCTATTACCGGAATATTTCTTGACCAGGCAGAAGAGTATAGCCCTGAAACCATAGAATCATTTAAGAAACTTGTTGATACAGGCAGAGTCGAAATACTTGCAGAGACCTATCATCACTCTCTTGCATTTCTGTACTCCCAAAAAGAGTTCGAGGAACAGATACGTTTACATGCGGATAAAATAAACGAACACTTTGGTGTCGCGCCTGAGGTGTTTCGCAATACCGAGTTTATTTACAATAACGACATTGCGCGCGCTGCCGAACGAATGGGCTACAAGGGGGTACTTACTGAAGGTGCTGACCATATCTTGGGTGAGCGGAGTCCAAACTTTGTGTATCGTCCCGTCGGTACAGAGAATATTTCTCTCTTGCTTAAAAATTATAAGCTTTCTGACGATATCGCATTTCGATTTTCGCAGAGAGAGTGGAGTGAGTACCCTCTCACAGCTGATAAGTTTGGTAGTTGGGTTAACAATGTGAACGGCTCCGGTGAGATCGTCAATCTTTTTATGGACTATGAAACGTTCGGCGAGCATCAGTGGGAAGACACGGGCATCTTCGAATTTCTGAGAGCCCTTCCATCGGCAATTTACCGACATCCTGATAATAATTTTGTAACACCCTCAGAGGCAATTGGTAGATACACACCACGTGAAGAATTGGATATTCCCGACTATATTTCATGGGCTGATGTTGAAAGAGACCTTTCGGCCTGGCTTCATAACGATATGCAACAAGACGCTATAAAATCTTTGTACGAGATTGAGGATGACGTAAAACTTTCTGGGAATGAAGAGCTTTTAAGTGACTGGAGAAGACTTACGACCTCAGACCATTTTTACTATATGTGTACGAAATGGTGGAATGATGGGGATGTTCACAAGTACTTTTCACCTTATGAATCACCGTATGAAGCATTTATTGCATTTATGAACGTCCTTCACGACGTAAAGTTAAGAATTTAATATAAAAAACAACCATGAAGAAAAAAACAGAAAGTACAAAAAAAACAAAATCCATAAAAAAAGCATCTTCTCAAAAAACTGTGAAGAAAGCTCCACGAAAAACTCAACCTGTGAAAAAGACTGCAAAGAAAAAGCCTACGCGTGCGAAGGTAGCAAAAAAACGAATCGTAAAAGTTCCCCTTGCGTATGCTGCAGATTGGCAAGTGTTCTATGCGGTAAACGGTGCGGTCTTGCGCTCACTTCAAGATTTCTTTAATGAGCTTGAGACAATGAGAGAGGATGAGTATCTTTATCACAAAAACACTGGTGATCATTTTGTCATATGGGTGCGGGAGGTTCTCGGTGATGATGCGTGTGCACACGATTTAGAGAAAGCGACAACAGGGAAAAAGGCACGTACTGTGCTTAAAAAACATCTTGTGCGTTATAAACTTTAATACCTTTGATATTTTAGTTATACTAACCTCATAACGTTCGTTCTTTATGGCCAGAAATCTTATTCTAGGAAATAACTCAATGCTCATTTCGTTTGACGCGCGCGGACAGGTGCGAGATTTATATTTTCCTTATATTGGTCTCGAGAACCATATTGCACAAGACAGCCTGCACCGCATCGGGGTTTATGTTGACGGAGCTCTTTCATGGTTTACTGATGAGGGTTGGGTTATTGACCAAACCTGTAATGATGAAGCGTTAATAGGAAAAGTTCATGCCGTTAATGGGCACCTAGGTGTTGCGGTGACCTTTACCGATGTTGTGTATAACGAGAAGAATATTTTTATACGAAACCTAACGATTGAAAATAGATCAAGTAAAAAACGAACGATAAAGCTTTACCTTTGTCATGAATTCAATCTTGCTGAATCAGTTCGTGCGGATACAGCCTACTTCGATCCGCGTTCAAGAACCATCATTCACTATAAAGGTCGTCGATCCATTCTTATTAATGCCTTTACGACGGAGGGGCAGTTTAGTGAGTATACTGTTGGTGAATTTAGAACACATAATAAAGATGGAAGTTATCGAAATGCTGAAACGGGGTTACTTGCTGGAAACACAATAGAACATGGTAACGTTGATTCTGTCATTGGTTTGTCTTTTACTCTCGATGCAGAAACAGCAGGGAATGGATATTACTGGTTATGTGCTGCTCGGCACATCCATGAAGTGCACGCGTTAAACCAGTATGTGCTTGAAAAGAATCCTGCATACCTAACAAATACCACTCGAAACTACTGGACGGCCTGGGTTAATAGATACAATTTTAGTTTCTATGAACTTTCTTCTGAAGTGGTCTCCCTTTTTAAAAAGTCGCTTTTGTTTGTCCGAGCAGCTGTTGATAGTGGCGGATCCATACTCGCCTCAGCTGACGCAAGCATGCTTCATGCTGGGAAGGATACCTATAGTTATATGTGGCCCCGCGATGGTGCAATTTGTGCAATGGCACTTGATCGTGCGGGCGACCCGCAGGCGGCAAAGAGTTTCTTTCAGTTTTGCGTAAACGCCCTTTCCAACGAAGGGTACCTCATGCATAAGTTTTTACCCGACGGATCTCTTGGGAGCTCCTGGCATCCATGGGTTCGTGATTCTGAGGTTACGTTACCCATCCAGGAAGACGAAACGGCGTTAACGTTGATTGCACTTTTAAAGCACTATGAATATTCTCGCGACCTTGATTTCATAGAAAAAATATATAACTCGTTTATAAAAAAGGCTGCTGATTTTATGTGCCTCTATCGCGACGACGTGACGGGTCTTCCTCTTGAAAGCTACGATCTGTGGGAGGAAAAGTACGGGGTACACACCTTTACTGTTGCAACTGTGTATGGAGCCTTGAGGGCAGCAGCGCGGTTTTCTGAAATACTTGGTAAAGAAACATCAAGAGCTCGTTACCTCTCGCGCGCTGAAGGAATTAAGAAGTCACTTTTAACACATCTCTATGATAGCGAGGCGGGGTATTTCGTGAAGACGGTCACTCTTAATGACGGAGGAAGTGGTATTACTGGCGTAGATAAAACTATTGATATTTCAAGCGTTCATGGAATTATTACGTACGGGGTGTTGCCAATAGATGATGAACGAGTTGTCTCTTCGCTTGAAAAAACAGAAAAAGCACTGAGGATACAAACCGTGGTTGGTGGATTTTGTCGTTATGAAGATGATGTGTATTATCGTGCCGAAGAGGGCTCACAAAGTAATCCATGGATCATCACGACACTTTGGATGACTCGTGCTCGTATCATGTCTGCCCAAAACGAAAGTGACCTAGAACAAGTGAGAAACGATTTGAATTGGGTAGCTTCTCACGCTCTTAGTACCGGGGTCTTGCCAGAACAGCTTGACCCTGAGAGTGGAGACCCTCTCTCAGCAACACCTCTGACGTGGAGCCACGCAGAGCTTGTCTTAACAGTTATCCAGTATCTTGATAAGCTAGAAGAGTTTGGCGTATGCGATACCTGTAATCCTGTGAGAAGCTAGAAAGGTAATATTTTCTGTAATAAAACTCTTTTTAGTACGTCTATAGGACTCAGGAACAGTGCAGTGCTTTTTAATGGATAAAAATTTACACATGAAACAATTAGCTGGAATAGTCATTGTGGTTCTCCTTATTCTCGGAGTCTGGGCCGTGTTTACGACCCTTACCGGGAATAATCAAGAGAATTATCAAGAAGTCGCGGAGCGTTGGATTGAAGAAGAGTCCCCAACCTATCTGTATGATGGAAGTGAGTTAGAACACGTCGGAGTCACTGAGCGTGAAGTTGGAGTATATGAACACACTTTCACGTTTACCTCAAACCAGGCAGGATACGGTGATCGTTCAGAAGAGATGTCGGCGCAAGTTATAACACCGCATGAAATTATCGTTACTGTAGATAACGGAGAGGTTGTTAGTGCTGTTACTGATGGAATCTATAATGAGTTAGCGGGTGAACTAATTGTACGTGATGGAGGGGGGGGTGGCGATGAGGTCGTCTCTCTCTACTTCTATGATGAAAAAGCCGATACTGATGCGACGGGCAACATTCTTTGTAGCTCAGAAGCTGTGCTTGCTACTGAACGTGTCGTAGCAGAGTATTCAATTGAAAACCATTTCGAAGCACTTCTTAATGGGCCAACAGCAGAAGAAGAGGCGGCTGGTTTTTCAAGTGAGTTCCCGCTCGAAGGGGTAAGTCTTGAAGGTGTCTCTGGACCAGATTCTGAAGGAGTTCTTACCGTGACACTCAGTGATAGCGCAAACGCACTATCAGGAGGGTCGTGCCGCGTCGGGATTCTTTCATCGCAACTTACTAAAACAGGTCTTTCGATCCCTGGAGTTGAGTCAGTCGTGATTCTTCCCGAAGAAATACTACAACCGTAGTGTTCTTGTACTAAAAAACAAAAAACGCATTTTTAGTGCGTTTTTTTGTTTTTATTTGCCAAAGTTTTTCTAAAACCGTCAATTAGAGACATTTTAAGTCAAAAGTGTATACTAAATACGGATTTATTGGATAAGTTAGAACCATGAACAGAAA
>JBBDJZ010000028.1:0-3562 GCA_040879625.1 Minisyncoccota bacterium
CATACTCAAGTCGTCGCTCACGCTCGATAACATCGAGGTAGACCATTCCTGAGGTTATGTAGTCAGCCGAATGCTGGTCAACGTTCATGAACCGCTCATAGTTGCCCATATCCTGGTCGGTTTCAAGACCATCTCGAAGCACAAACGTCTCTCCATGCTCAGTTGGGTTCATCGTACCAGCATCCACGTTCAAATAGGGATCAACCTTTACCAGGTTCACAGAGTAGCCCTTGTCTTGAAGTATGCTCCCTATCGCTGCCGTTGAAATTCCTTTACCCACTCCAGACATTACTCCTCCAATTACAAATACATAGTTGTGATCGTCGTGCGGCATTTCGAGATGTGTCAGGATTTAGGGTTTATAGAATATTAGTAAGTTAAATATCGCTTAACGGCTAGATAGCTTGAAATTGCCCCCAGCAGTATACCTGTTCCTACGAAAATGAGAGCGAGCTCAAAGAAATTGTTAACGTAGTGGTCAAAAATGTTAATGCTGCCAAACAAAGACTCAGCTCCTGGACCCAACCACAGAGTAAGAGGATAGAAGGCCATCAAGACAATAGTACCGGCAAACACACCTCCAATAATTCCTGAAACTACAAAAGGTCCACGTATATAGGTATTCGAGGCACCAACGAGACGCATAACAGAAATTTCTTCGCGTGAGGTGTAAATAGCGAGTCGGATGGTGTTAAAAGTGATTAAGATAGAAAGAACAATAAGAATTGCGGTTGTGTAGACACCCGCACGTCGCGTTGATTCAATAATTGAGGTTAATCGATCAATAACCAAGCGGTTATTATTATAGTTGCTGTATTCAACAAGATTCTCTCCCTCAGCATCAAGAGCTGCATCGCTTTCTAAAAAGACTTGAATTTCTTCATAGTTTGACGTCTCTGTCGCAAGAATATTAAGAGAAGCGTTAAGGGGGTTCTCCTCAAGAATATCAAACGCTTCATTAAACTCAGGCTGTGAGGCTCTGAAATCAATCAGTGCTTGTTCTCGTGAAGTATAGGCAACAGCCTCAACAGTATCAAGCGACTCAAGTCTCTCCTGAAATGCAAAAATGCCTTCCTCATCTGCCCCCTGTACCAAATAGACGTTTATATCAACACGCGCTCGAACGTTTTCAAGGGTTTCGGCAAGAAGAACGCTTACAAAGTTTAATGAACCAACAACAAAAATGGTCACCACCATGATAAGCATGGACGAAAGTGACACAAAAGAATTTCTCCAAAAACCTATGAAACCTGACTGTATTATTCTTCTAAGATTGGTAAAGAACATATTGTTTTGCTCTATATAATATAACGCCCCTGCTTATCATCACGCACTACGCGACCGCGCTCCATAGTGATAACCCGCTTCCCAAGAGAGTCGACGATTCCCTTGTTGTGTGTCGTGAGCAGTATCGTTGTTCCTAAACTGTTAATCTTTTTAAGAATCTGCATAATCTCGTAGGTATTAACAGGATCAAGGTTTCCCGTTGGTTCGTCTGCTATTAATACATCTGGTTGAGTCACAATAGCCCGAGCAATTGCCAGACGCTGTTTCTCTCCACCAGAGAGTTCGTTTGGAAAGCTCTCTGCCTTATCAGCCATACCAACCAGTTCAAGAGCATAGGGAACATCGAGCTCAATATCTTCATCACTTCTCTCAGAAACCTCCATAGCGAACGACACATTTTCAAATGCAGTTTTATATGGCAAAAGGCGAAAATCTTGAAATACGATTCCAAGCCTGCGGCGAAGCATGTTAATCTCGTTCTTTCGAAGATTGTGAACATCAATTTTATCAAAAAACACGAAGCCTTCGGTTGGACGCTCTTCTGCAAGAAGCAATTTAATAACCGTTGTTTTTCCGGCCCCTGAGTGGCCTACGATGGAAACAAATTCCCCCGACTCTACGCCAAAAGCAATATTTTCAATTGCGGGTAAATTTTCAGAATATTTTTTAGTTACGTTATCAAAGATAATCATAGTGTGTCTAATGTACCCTATAGGGTTCTAAGAATGGCTCAATGTCTCCTGCAAGCACTCCGTCAACATCACGGACCTCAACATTTGTTCGGTGGTCCTTCACAAGCTTATACGGATGGAGTACGTAGGATCGTATTTGACTTCCCCACTCTGGCTCAATACCCTCACTTACCGCAAGTCCTTTTTCAAGGCGCCTCTCGGCGTCTTGCTGTTTTTCCCACAACCGAGCAGAGAGGATCTGCATTGCTTTTTCTCTGTTCTGCACCTGCGAACGCTCGGTCGCAATTATTACTGACATGCCCGTGTGTTTGTGTACAATACGTACGGCTGTCTCTCGCTTGTTTACGTTTTGTCCGCCCGGACCTCCCACTTTGGTAAACTCAATTTCTACATCTTCTGGCTTTAGTTCAACTTCTCCTTTTTTTTCAAAAAGAGGCAAAACCTCAACCATAGCGAAAGAGGTGTGACGCTGCCCCTTACTGTTAAACGGCGACGTACGTACGAGCCTGTGAACCCCCGACTCGCTCTTTAGTGTACCATACACACCCTTCCCGACAATCTCGACAAGGATACTGTTTATCCCCCCAATTTGAGACTCGCGCTTTGAAAGTGTGAATAACTCCCAATCATTTTTTGCAACAAATTTTTCATACATCGCTACGAGCATCCGCGCAAAGTCATCAGCATCATCTCCGCCTGCACCAGAATAAATGTGGAGCACGGCACTGCCTCGATCATACTTACCAACTCCTTCAATTTCTGCCTTTACGTCCTCCATCTCCTGAATGGTGCGCTGGGCACGATCCTTATCCAACCAGAAATCTGGGTTGGACATCTCTCCCATTATTTCCTCAAGTCGTTTTTCCAGGGCTTCTTTATCTCGAGAATCACTCATAAATATTAACCAGTATACCAAACCAAAACGCTCCTGACCTCTTGTGGGTGGAGCATTTTGGTTGACAGGTAGTGTCTTCCTTTATTCTAAAAGTCCGTCGAGATTTACATCATAGAGCATGCGCTCATTGATATGGTTGTACCTCATAAGGTCCTTGTCACCTGAAAACCAAATAGCAATTTCTCGTTTTGCCTCTTCTCGTTCATCAGAACAATGAATGAGGTTGCGCACAGCTCGTCCGTCAATATTTGCTATCTCATATGAATCAACCGTCAAATCACCCCGAATCGTTCCCACGTCACTTGAAAGCGGTTCCGTTCCTCCAACAATTTTTTTTACAATACCCACAGCTTGGTTTCCTTCCCAGACCATTGCCACGACAGGACCTGAAGTGAGGAAGTCGTACAGACCCTCGAGGACCTCCCGCCCATATTCAAGTGCTGTCTTTTTTGGCTCTGCTCCTGCAGTTTTCATACTTTCAACTGTTCGCGTTCCTACTTTCTCGCACCAGACATCATCTTTTCCATAGTGTTCAGCAGACTGCTCTCGAGTAGGAACGAGCATTTTGAGAGCAACGAGCTTGAGTCCGGTTCTTTCAATTCGCCCAATTACTTCTCCAACGAGTGAGCGCTGTACTCCATCTGGCTTCACCATTACGTACGTTTGTTCTTTTTTTGGGTGGTTCATA
>JBBDJZ010000029.1:0-21406 GCA_040879625.1 Minisyncoccota bacterium
CTCATCTATAAAGATAAACGAAAGTAATTCACGTCGCACCACAAGGGCACTTCTTGTTTTCTAATTCACTGCGTTCATAAGAAAACAAAGTCGCACAGACACGCAACTTGTCTTATACTTTAGAGTACATGCAAGAAAGAACTACTTCCGCACTTGATGGGCTAGTCCAACGGATTACGTATCATCCTGCTAAAAGAATGCACTATTTTAGAGCGTTACCACTTGCAGAACGAAGTGTTGTGTTTAATAAGCTCTCTCCGGGCATGCGACAAAAGGTTTTGAACAAACTGTCGCTTGACGAGGCAGTTGATCTTCTTGATCACTTTGACCTTCGTCGCGCTCACTACATTCTTGATTACATGAAAGATGCTCGTCGTCGGCAGCGCATCGCAATGCGCCTCAAAAACGATCTACATGGAAAAATTGAGCACTTTTTATCCTTCCATCCACTTGCCTCCGTGGGGCTTGTTCATCTTAACTACGTACTTCTTTCTGACTCAGCAACTGTCGGGGAGACCGCGACAATTATTGAGGACTATCTCGGGAACACGGGCAAAATTCCTGTTGTTCTAATACAGAAGGCAGGAATGCTCATGGGTGAAGTATCGCTTGGCGTGCTTGTTCGAGAATCAAACAGAAGCTTTCTTGGTACCTACGTCACTCCGATTAAGACAATTGTTTATAACTCAAATCCTCACGACATTCTCGCAACGTGTACGTCAGAGCTACACAAAAAAATTGCAGTCCTCGATACTGACGGAAGCGTGCTCGGTGTTGTGTACTCAGACGATCTTCTTGATTTACTTGGGGAGTCGCCCGCAACGGCTCTCTACAGTTTTGCTGGAGTTGAGGAGAGCGAAAGGCCGTTTGATGGAGTAATGAGTAAAGTACAGCATCGTTATCGTTGGCTCATATTAAACCTTGGAACAGCATTTCTTGCGGCAGGTGTGGTTGCATACTTTGAGGGAACTATTGCAGAAATTGCCCTTCTTGCTATGTACATGCCAGTCATTGCAGGAATGGGAGGGAACGCAGCAACGCAGACGCTCGCCATTATGGTACGTGGTATAGCGATAGGTGAAATCACTTTGCATAATAGCAGGAGAGCGCTCGTTCGAGAAGCCGGCGCGGGTTTTATTAACGGTGTGATTACTGGTTCACTTGTTGCTTTTGTTGCAATTCTTTTGAATCAAAGCCCACTCTTTGGTTTAGTTGTGGGTATTTCTGTAATGGCAAGCCTTGTTGTCGCGGCTGTTGCCGGTACCACCATACCTCTTCTTATGAAGTACCTTGGAAAAGATCCAGCCACCTCTGCAACTATATTTATGACCACCATCACCGATGTGCTTGGGTTCATTATTTTCTTAGGTCTGGCAAAGCTTATCCTAACCTAAGCCAAGACTTTGCTTTGTATTGCGCCCGACGCAAAGGTGTATTTTGATGCGTACTAACACGCAGTTTTTTCATAGAATATGTTAGTCTTATCTTTTGGAGTAAATAATTTCACCTGTGAATAAAAAAACTAAAATAATAGCAACACTGGGCCCCGCTTCTAGCTCAAAAGAAACGATTAAAGAGCTCATTGAATCAGGAGTAAATATCTTCCGACTCAATTTTTCTCATGGATCACACGAAGAGCACCTTCTGAGACTGAAAATGGTCCGCGCTGTTGCAAACGAAGCAGGTGTTCACATTGGAGTACTTCAGGACCTCGGCGGTCCAAAAATTCGGATTGGTAGTTTTGAGACAGAAACAGTTACTCTCGAACGTGGGGCACCCTTTGCTCTTACGACAGAGGATGTGATGGGAACTGCTGAACGTGTCAGTATCAATTACAAAAAACTTCCTGAAGAAGTTGAGGTCGGCGGTCGCTTGATGCTTGACGACGGAAAAGTAGAGCTCAAAGTTGAGAGTGTAGAGGGCAACACCATACATACAGTGGTGGTTCACGGGGGAGAGATTACGTCTCGGCGAGGAGTTAACGCGCCAGGTGCGCATCTCTCAATAGAGACGCTTACTGATAAAGACAAAAGAGACCTTCGGTTTTCACCTGACGAACCCGTAGACTTTGTTGCACTCTCGTTTGTACGTTCGCGAGAAGACATTGAGGATCTTCGACGGGAGCTTGCCAGTATTGGAAGTGACGCTGCGATTGTTGCAAAAATTGAAACAACAGAAGCCATAGACAGGATAGAGAGTATCATTGAGGCGACCGATATCGTTATGGTGGCTCGAGGTGATCTTGCGGTTGAAATACCAACTGAAAACGTTCCGTTCCAGCAAAAGAAAATAATTACGAAGTGTCGTGAGCTCGGACGACCAGTTATTGTTGCTACTCAGATGTTTGAGACAATGATAGAAAATCCCGTTCCCACACGAGCAGAAGTAAGCGATGTTGCCAACGCAATTTTGGATGGAACAGACGCAATTATGCTCTCAGGTGAAACGGCAGTAGGGAAATACCCGGTTGCTGCTGTGCGAACCATGACACGCATCGCACTCCACACTGAAAAAGAAAGCGCAAAAAGCCCCACTATTTATCAAGAGCTTTCAGAGGATGGAACAGGCGCGATTACTTCAGTTCTTTTGGAGTTATCCGTAAAAACAAAAGCAGTTGCAATTGTTACTCTGACACAGAGAGGGTTAACTGCTCAGAAGATATCACGCCACAGGCCGTACGCACCTATTGTGGCCCTTACTCCAAATGTGATAACTGCACGAAAGCTCGTTGTTGCCTATGGTGTTGAACCCCTTATTATAGAAAACTTTACTTCTCTTGATGATTTACTCGAGCGGACACCAAAGATACTTGTTGAGTCAGGGTACGCAACAGAGGGGTCGCACATCTTACTTACCACAGGAACAACGTTTGGGGTTTCTGGTTCGACAAATACCGTCATCGTTCTCCGGGTGTAGGTTACATTACAGAAAATGAGTAAGGTTATCCACCGACGTTCGTTGTTCGGCACCTTTCTGGTTGTTACACTTTGTGTATACGCAACCTAAACCCCAAAGGAAGTCAATATATGAGTAACCGCCTATCGTTCTTCATTTCAGTTTTTGTAGTAGCCCTCGTTATATCAGTTTCATTTGTTCAGCTTTTTACGGAAAACACTTCGCGTCGCACAAGAACATCACTTGGTGCGCAAGTAGCTGATTTTGCGAGTGGCATTTCGATATATACTATTGTGCCCTCAGATGACGCATTTCTTCGGGAGGGGGCTCCTGAAAACTCTTCATTCCTGAGAACGGGAGATGAATTTGGAGTCGCCTATTTAAAGTTTGATATTTCTGAAATATCTGCTCCTGTCAGTAGTGCAACGCTGTACCTCACTCAAGAATCAGGTGACGCCAATGAGATTGTTACCGTTTCTCTTGGCGAACACTCTAACTGGACTGAACATACTCTTTCGTCCAACTCAGCTCCGGCTGCTGTTTCTGAGATCGGCTCTTTCACAAGTATTGCAGGAGATTCAATAACCTATGCAGTTGATATAGCCGGAATCGCTGGAAATGGTACATACACAATCGTTCTTACTATGGCCGAGGGCGAGGCTCGGTTTTCCTCGAGTGAAAAGGTTGTTCTTGTAACGAGGCCGCGGCTTGAGATTGTAACTGGAGGAAGCAACGTTCTATCTAGCGAAATAACAAACATCTTACCGCAATAATTATTCGAGAATGAGTGCTAGTGGAAAACTTTAGAAGTTGTGCGTGGTACCATAGGTACATATACATTAAAACCAACTCAATGGATAAAGAAGCCCTTATACAAACCGCTCGGCACTTAGTTCAAAAGGGGAAAGGAATACTCGCGGCTGATGAGAGTAATTCAACAGCGGATAAACGACTCACTGCAGTCGGTATAGAACCGAGCGAAGAGATGCGACGTCAGTACCGCGAACTTCTGCTTATGGCCCCAGAAATTGAAAACTATATTTCCGGTGTTATTCTCTATGACGAAACGCTTGGTCAGCATAATTTCTATGGGGAGTCTTTTATGGATGTCCTAAAAAGAAAAGGCATTATTCCGGGGATAAAGGTTGATTCAGGCTCTGTTCCACTTGCTGGATTTCCCGATGAAGAGGTTACCGAAGGTCTCGATGGGCTAGCTGGGCGTATGTCTCGTTACTATGATTTGGGCGCTCGTTTTGCAAAGTGGCGCGCAGTTATACGAATCGGTGTCGACACACCGACCCCTGACGGAGTACGTGCAAATGCACACGTACTCGCGCGATATGCTCGCATCTCTCAGGAAAATGGACTCGTGCCTGTGGTAGAACCAGAGGTACTGCTAGCAGGCGCACATTCAATAGATAGGTGCGAGACTGTCGTCACCGAGGCAACTCGAATTCTTTTCGATGAGCTCAGGCGGTATCGAGTTGAGCTTCAGGCCGTCATTTTGAAATCATCAATGGTGCTCCCTGGTGATGAATCAGGGGTGCCTATGGATTATAAGGAGGTCGCATGGCGGACAGTGAGAGCGCTCAAAGCGAGTGTGCCTGTTGATGTGCCAGGAGTTGTTTTTCTCTCCGGTGGCCAAACGCCAGAACAGGCAACTTCTAACTTAAATGAGATGGCCCACCTTGAACCACTTCCTTTTGAAATCGCATTTTCATACGCTCGTGCACTCCAAGGGCCAGCGCTCGAGGAGTGGCGGGGAAAAGGGGAGAAGTGGGAATCTGCGCAGCAAGTTTTCGTTAAAAGAATTCGAGAGACAATACAGGCTGATCTCGGGGAATACCGTTCTCTTTAAGAGTGGGGTACAATCCGTTAACGTGAAAGTATATGCGTGCATATTTCATCTAACGTTATTTTTCTACAATACAAACCAATGATCCCACGTGAACTAACCGAAGGAGTCCAGAAAATGTTAAGCGCCGGCGCTCCCCGCGAGGTTGTGTGGGAGTTTCTGTTGGAGCGCGGATGGAGTGAGGATGATGCGAAGGAGGTCTTTGCTTCACTTCAAAAACAGGACCAGGGAAAAGAAAAAGAAATTCAAAAGGTGCTGTTGCGTGAGGCCACTCCTCCACGGCAACCCTCACAAGAAAAAGAAGAAAAAAGAGCGTTTACGGAAGAGCCAAAGAAAGTCAATCTCTCTGTGGTAAAAGCAGTTTCCCCTTCACCAGAAAAGCGACCACAAGAGAATCTTCCGCTCGTTGTAGTAAAGAAGGAAGAGAAGATAGAGAGACCCGCGGTACAACCCGTAAAAGAAAAAACAGAGCAAAAACGTAAGGCGCCAGACACACATACACGTTTTAAAGATAGAGAAGAAGACAGAAAGTCCCCTAAGGAACCGACTTCGAGGCTGAGCAGAAGACCTGCACAAAAAGAAAAGCCACCCTTTCTTTCCGAAGAAGGAGAAGAAGAAGCAGAGTTGTTTGAGATGGAAAGACTTTCAAGTCCCTTCAGACTCATGTCCGTCGCACTCTCACTCGTAAGACAGCGTTTCTGGAATTTGTTCTTCCTCTCTTTTATGGTAAGTGTGTTGTATCTTCTCTTTTATATTGTACTTTCGTATGTTTTTACAGGCGAAAACGTTGCACGTGCATGGAGCTCTCTTGTCCAAAGCGAAGCGGGCGTCCTTATGACCACAGCACTTCTCGTTGTCTTTGCTTTGGTTGCGGGTTTTATTGGCCTTGGTTTATTCTTTTGGCTCCCCGCTGCGTACGTTCTCGCGTTCTCTGGACGAGCGAGTACTTTTCGAGATTTATTTATACAGGGTTTTAAGAGTGGCTTTTCTTTTTTTGTTGCAACCATTTTCTTTCTTCTCTTTATCTTAAGCGGGTCGGTGCCCCTTATTATTCCTGGTGTCATACTATCGGTTTGGTTTATTTTTGCTCCAATTATTACCGTTGCTGAACGAACCTCACCATTTGTTGCGCTTCTTGTGAGTAGAGAGTTGGTCCGGCATCATTTTTGGGATGTAGTACTGCGGGAAGCATTTCTTTTAATCCCTGTGCTTCTTGCCGCGATAGTCCTCCTCCTTCTCTTGACTCCACTTTCACTCCTGGATTCTCT
Source organism: Minisyncoccota bacterium (assembly GCA_040879625.1). Lineage (GTDB taxonomy): Bacteria > Patescibacteriota > Minisyncoccia > Phycocordibacterales > JAXHMZ01 > JAXHMZ01. The sequence goes on from JBBDJZ010000029.1 coordinate 6,019, forward strand.
CGGCGACACTCTTGGACTTGGAATTGGACTCATTGTTTTTGTCTTTGTCTCGTTTGCCGCTGTGCTTTTCTTTTTTGCATTCATGCTTTTCTTTTTTGCGTATCACGTTGCGCTTTATAAAGAAATGCGCGCACGAGCACAGTCAATTCGACTTTCGAGTCGACTTTCGGGGACACTTCCTTTCCTCTTAATTATCCCGCTCCTCTTATCACTTGCGGTTGCGCTGTACGTAAGTTCAAGATTCTAGGTATGAAACATGTCGGACTTATTCTTTTTTTCACGTCACTACTTCTTGTCGTCGGATGGAATGTTTCTTCAAATAACTCAAACGAGACGTTTGCAACTGACATAGAGTATACCGATGGCACTCTCATGTTCAAAGGAGGTGAAATACAGGTTGCTCTTGCTGAAACAAATCTGGAGAGGCAAACAGGACTTTCACGACAGCGAACTATTGGGGAAAATGAAGGACTCCTTTTTATCTTCAACGAATCGGCAGAGCAGAGAATATGGATGAGAGACATGTATTTTCCTATTGACATTATATGGCTCGATGACGATTTCGAGATTGTTGATATAAAAAAAAACGCAACACCTGAGTCCTTCCGATCAGTTCGAGACAGAGAAGTATTCACTCCGCGCATGCCCGCTCGGTACGTCTTAGAAGCTCGCTCTGGCTTTGCTGGTACCCACAACCTCGTGACTGGAGATACTTTTTCTTTAACGAGAAGGAGATAGAAAGTAAAAAGCACTTCTTTTTAAAAAAGAATTTTTATCACTTAGAAACCTATACCCAACGCCTTCTTTAACCTTTTGGGTTTACGGCATCATTTTTTTGTTTTCTGCATTGATATCCACAGGGTTAAGAGATAACCCTGAGGTGTACAATGAAAGACCAAAGATTATTAGATTTGAAGTAAAAATAAGTCTCGATATGGCAAAAACAGCAGAAAATGTGAGCAAAACAGCAGCTAAAAGCCGAAAAACCCCCAAAAAGGTGTATTTACGCGAAGTTCAAAAACGAAACGGTACGCTCGTTCAGTATGATAGGGGACGCATAGAAATGGCTGTTCGAAAGGCAATGATAGCGGCAGAAGAAGGAAGTGAAAAAGACGCTGTTCAGGTCTCTCGAGCCGTAGAGCGAGAGCTTATTAAGATACTTAAAACTCATAAAACGTTTGTGCCGACCGTAGAAGGAATACAGGACTCAGTAGAGCAAGAACTCGTCGAAGCAAATTTTCCTAAAACAGCAAAGGCATACATCCTCTACCGAGAAGAACGCTCAAAACTACGAGCAGCGGGAGTTCCTGTTCCAGAGCATGTACGCAAGCTCACTGAAGAATCTAAAAAATACTTTAGAAATCCTCTTGCCGAATTTATTTATTATCGAACCTACTCAAAATGGATTGAGAGTGAGGGACGCAGAGAGACGTGGATAGAGACCGTGGATAGATATATGGGTTTTATGCGCGAAAATATCGGAGACGCTCTTTCAAAGAAAGAGTACTCAGAAGTCAGATCTGCAATTCTTGCTCACGAAGCAATGCCTTCCATGAGACTTATGTGGAGCGCAGGAGATGCAGCGAGGAAAACCAACGTAACTGGCTATAACTGCTCATACATTGCACCTTCAAAAATAGAGGATTTTGCGGAGATTATGTACCTCTCAATGTGTGGAACGGGAGTCGGCTTTTCTGTCGAAGAAGCAAACGTACAATCTCTTCCTCAAATTAAACGCCAAACAGGAGAGAAGTCACCAACCCATACGGTAGCTGATTCAAAAGAGGGTTGGGCGGATGCGTTCACGGCGGGGCTCCGTCATTGGTTCGATGGTAAGGATATCGACTTTAACTATTCAGAGTTGCGTCCTGCTGGGGCACGACTTCGAACGATGGGAGGAAAGAGTTCGGGTCCACAGCCACTCATTGACCTCATGCGATATGCGAGAACAAAGATTTTTTCAAAACAAGACAAAAGGCTCTCGACGCTTGATGTTCATGACATTGTTTGCTATATCGGTCAGATAGTCGTTTCCGGAGGTGTCCGAAGAAGTGCGCTCATTTCACTTTCTGACCTCGACGACGAAGAAATGCGCCACGCAAAAGATGGCCAGTTCTGGAATACAGAACCACAGCGCTCAATGGCGAACAACTCTGCTGTCTATAATGAGAAGCCAAGCAATGCAGAATTCCTTGACGAGTGGCTATCTCTTGTGCGGTCGGGTTCCGGAGAGCGGGGCATCTTTAACCGAGGCGCACTTCCAAAGCAGCTTCCGGAACGACGTGTCGAGAACTGGACACAGTCTGGGTATATTGTAAACGGACAAGTAGTTGGTAGTGCCGGAACAAACCCGTGTGGAGAAATTGTTCTTAAGTCAAAACAATTCTGCAACCTCTCAGAAGTCGTCGCGCGAGATGATGACGATGAGGCTTCCTTGCTTCGAAAGGTTCGCATTGCTGCAATACTTGGAACATATCAGTCAACACTGACCCACTTCCCCTATCTTTCAAAAGAGTGGACTGAAAATTGTGAGAGTGAGCGTTTGCTCGGCGTGTCAATTACGGGACAGTGGGATTCAGAGGTTGCAAGAGACCCAAAGGTGCTCAGAAAATTAAAAGCAGCTGCGATAAAGTGGAACAAAAAATATGCTGAGAAAATGGGAGTGAACCCATCAACTGCGGTCACCACGGTTAAACCCTCTGGCACCGTCTCGCAACTCGTAGATGCTGCTAGTGGTATGCACGCCCGACACAGCAAGTACTATATCCGACGCGTTCGCATCGCATCAACCGACTCTCTTTTTAGAATGCTAAAAGATCAAGGTGTACCATTTAACCCAGAAGTTGGACACACCGAAGAAACAGCAACAACGTTCGTTATCGATTTTCCTGTTGCAGCTCCAGGTTCTATCTTTAAAGACGACCTGTCGGCACGCGATCAGCTTAAGCACTGGAAAACAGTTAAAGAAAACTACACTGAACACAACCCCTCAATAACGGTTTCTGTTGGTGAAAGTGAATGGATAGAAACAGGAAACTGGGTGTATCAGAACTGGGATATTGTTGGAGGCCTCTCATTCCTTCCACGTTCAAACCATGTCTACCAACTTGCTCCATATGAAGAGTGTGACAAAAAGACATTTGAGGCACTCTCAAAGCGATTCGAAGGAGTAGATTTTTCAAAAATTGTCACCTATGAGCAAACTGATGAAACAAAGGGGGCGAAAGAACTTGCCTGCTCATCAGGTGTCTGCGAGACCGACGATGTTCTTGCAAAATAAAAAGTACTACGCATAAGAAAACAAAACCCCTCACAAGGGGTTTTGTTTTTTATAGGAAACAAAAGAAGGTGACGCGGAGTTTGTTTTGGATTGCATCTTTTAATTGTACTTATCCACTAAGATAATGAGACGCGCTCATCTATAATGAAGACAATGAATTATGTTGAGGAGTCGTTAACGTCACGCAAGTATCTGTCGCTCGCGCAGGCACTCGACGTTTCAGGGTTATCGCTTCCTGAGCTTCGGCGCGCAATGGCTCTCGGAGTTATTCGCGGAGTGGATGTGGGAAACACCTCCTTTGTTGAGCACTTTTCTCTCAAAAAATATATAGAACAAAAGAGTGGCGAGAAAGAGCACCCCCAAACAGCTGGTACTCAAAGTACGTTCTTTCCAGACCAGGACTCCCTTGATGAGGACACTCACTTAAACCAAAAAGAGCGCGAAATGTTTCGAGCAGCTCTTGAGCGCGATTCGGAGACTACTTCAAAGCTCGCAACTGCTCCCTATGCCTCGATTGCTCTTCTCGTTCTCTTTGCCCTTACGTTAGCCCTACCGATTTCACAAACCATCGACTCAGAAAAACTCAGCTCTGCTCAGTCGTTTTTTACTCACGCACAGCTTAAAGAAGTAACAACTGATAAAGTAGAAACGCTTCTTGTTCGGGCGAATACGACGCAGCAGACAGCCATACAAGCCGTAGAGGAAAAAATTGTTTCTACAGAAAAGAGAGATTATTTCGCTGGATATCAAGAACAACAGGGTGCAAATGCGTTTGCTGCCTGGTTCGAGTCAATCTCAGAAGGCATAGATTCGCTTGCGCTTCGTGTCTATGAAACAATCGAAGCTACTAGACAGCCCTCAGAATAAAGTACACAGTTCTGTGGATTTTATTTTAAAATTTCCTTGCTATAATAATGAGAACTCTAGCGAGAGTGGGATTATTACTGTTAAGAATCACAGAATCATTTAATTATATGGATAATGTATACGACTACACTGACTCAGGTCAGTTTCGCGAACCATCTGGTTCAGAGGGCGATGCTCGAACGAACGAATCAAAAGGTGCTATTAAAGTAGCGCACACGCTCTTTATCGCAGCTCTTCTGTTTCTTCCTTTTATTTTTGTGCCAATTCCAGGGTGGAGTGTCTCAGTTGGTAAGGTGGTGATAACTGCCCTCCTTGCACTTTCAGGTGGAGTTACTCTCTTTAGTTCACTTTTTAGTGGAAGTAATATCGTTCTTCCAAGGACCTACTCGGCGCTTCTCGGTGGAATGCTTTTGATGCTCATCCTATCACTTGTGTTTTCATCCTCGTTTGCTGCGTCCTTCTTTGGCGCAGCTCTTGAAGTTGGAACATTCTTTACGACAGCGGTTGCTATCGTACTTGCGCTCATTGCTCCTCTTATACTAACCTCAAAAAAACGTTTAGTGTCAGCACTTGGAGCACTTTTTGCTGGAGCTGCAATTCTCGGTATTTTTCATCTACTCAGATTGTTTCTTGGACCAGAGGCGCTCTCCTTTGGGTATTTCACCGTTCCAGCTTCAACACCCGCTGGTTCATGGAATGATCTCGGTATTTTCTTTGGTGTGATATATCTCATCTCGCTCGTTTCTCTTGTTTTTGGTTCACTTCCTTCTCGTGTTCGTGTGGTTCTTGCGATTGTACTCGCTCTGTCGCTTGCCCTTGTGTTCTTAGTAAACTTCCAGCTTCTTTCAGGACTGCTCGCTCTTACCACCCTCGGTCTGCTTGTTGTTTCTTTTATCCTCAAGCGCGGCGGCTCCATTCTTCCTGGAATATATTCCCTTGTATTTCTCGTGATGCTTGCTCTTTTCTCAGCACCACTTGGAAACCTTACGGGAAATCTTTTCAACACCTCATATGCAGAAATTAGACCAAACTGGTCAAGCACCGGCGACATGCTCGGGGCGGGTCTCTCAAATGTAAAAAATATTGTTCTAGGTTCGGGACCAAACACCTTCACCTATCTCTGGCAACAAGAGCGCTCACCCTTGGTTACTGAATCAGACTTCTGGTCAATTGATTTTGCGTTCTCTTCAGGAATTATTCCCACCTTCGCTATCACGCTCGGTTTGATCACTGTTGCAGTGATGATTGCCTTTGCTCTATACTTGGGACTTCTCGTATATAGAACAATCAGAATGCGAGGAGCTGATCCGCTTCTCTTCGCCCTTTCTCTTGCAAGCGGGATTGCTGCACTCTTCCTGTGGATTCTTGGAACGGTCTATGTATTCAGCGTAATGATTTTCCTCCTCATGTTTATTCTTTCTGGAATTGCAGCAGCAGCCTTTACGCAAATGGGCTCAGCAAACACAATAGCGCTTTCGGGTCGTGGGCAGACGGGCATGGTTGTCGGTATCATCGGTGCGACACTGTGTATCCTCCTCCTCGTTCCTGCGGTCCTCATAAGTGCGTCACGAACAATCTATGGTCAGGGTGTGGTTGAAGCAAACCTTGCAGAAAATATCGAAGAGGTTGCCCAAGCTCAACAAAAAATTCGAACTGCAAGTATTCTTGAACGTAACGCAGCTTTTGCTCGAACCGACACTGAGTTCGGCATGCTTCGAATCCAAGAATTTCTTTCACGCGAAGATGTTGATGAGAGTGATCAGGAGCCCTTCAGCCTTCTCGTGAGAGAAACCCAGGCCGCAGCAGAACGAGCTGGTTCAATTAACCCCGCTGACTACTTTAACTGGGTTAACTTAGGGCTTGTCTATGAAACACTTGGACTCCTTGAGATTGATAAAGGATTTGAGTTTGCGGCAGAGAGCTATGCTCAGGCGCGAGCACTTAACCCTACGAACCCTGAGCTGATTCTCATTCAGGCTCGGCTCGAGCGTGCGCGAGGTAATGAAGAAGCAGCGATTGCGTTTGGTGAAGAAGCTCTCGCACTGAAGCCGAATTACGCAGACGCAAATCTTCTCCTTGCTGATATTGATCTCGTCAATGAAAACGTAGCGGGTGCAATAACGCGAATCGAGGAGGCAATGGAGGTTTCTCCACAGAACTCGTTCCTTCCGTATCAGCTCGGCTTGATTCATTACTCTGAAGCAGATTACGATAGAGCTATTGAATCCTTCTCTACCGCAATTTCTCGAGACCCTAATTATGCAAATGCGCGTTATTTCCGAGCACTATCCTATGTCTATGGCGAAAACGACACAGAAAAAGCTCTTCAGGATCTTCGAAGAATTACTGAAGAAAATGCAGAAAACGAAGTGCTCCTCGCTGTTATTGCAAACATTGAAGCAGGCAACGACCCACTCGAAGGAATTGCGGAAGATGACCCCGCACTTCCTCCAGCAGAAGACGAAGCAACACCTGGTACAAACGCTGAAGCGATTAGTGAGCTTGAAACAGAAAGTAATCCAGATAACCAAACACAGAGTACAACACCACCAGCGCCCGCTCCTGAGACAGAGGTAGAACCAGGTGCGTAGTATGCGTAGGGCGGTTACTTTCACCAAACACGCCTCTCTGCTTTTTTGCTGAGTTGAACTATGTATATACAGAAAAGAGATATGACAAAAATACCAAGAGCAGTCTATCTCTGTTTTGTATTTTCGTTTCTCTTGTTTCCGTCCTACGGTGCCGCGCAGGTAACCGAGACAACGCCTATTGCGCAGACAGTCCCAGTTGCTGATGCGGAGGTTGCCTATGGTGACATTATTCTTTTTGATCCTGAAACAGAACTCTTCAGGCGCTCAGAGGGCGTAGATGACTCACGAGTATATGGAGTTGTCGTTCGGGACCCCACGCTTCTCTTAGAAACTGACGTAAACCTTGTTCCTGTTGCAGAGAGTGGCCGACTTCTCGTAAACGTAACTCTTGAAAATGGTTCTATTGAAGAAGGAGATGCGCTTGTTTCTTCACAAACACCAGGAAAGGGAATGAGGGCAAGTGAAGAACATAAACATATAATTGGATATGCGCTCGAGTCCTTTGACGGAACGGGAGGCGTGAGAGAGGTACGTGAAGACGGTAGCGAAGTTGTGCTCGGCACAATTGAAGTACGTATGGGCACGCGGAGTACGGTGACGTTAGATTTGATAAGCGAGGTGGAGCCAAACGAGAGAACATTCGATCCAAATACAGGGAAGGTGATAGCGCGATTTGGTTTTGCTGCAATTGTGGCGCTTGCGTCTATTGCTCTCACCTTTATTGCGTTTCTTTCAACGATTCGTCAGAGTGTCATCTCAGTGGGACGAAACCCACTTGCAAAATCTTCCATACGCTCAATGGTTATCCTTAATATCGTGCTTGCTCTTATTGTGACCACTGTTGGAATATTCTTTGCGATATCACTTTTGATTGTTCCTGTCTAAGGTATCAACAGACGGGAACAAATAAGATGGTACTATTAACATACGTATGAACATTTTTAACTCAGTAGAAACACTCGGTGCCGTTGCTCTCGGTCTCGTGATCGGAATGATTGTTCTTCTTTTTTTACAAGCTCGAAGTAGTATTCAGGTTAGTAAGCTTACGTTTCCCGCTTATGAGTTTACTATCAAAAAAGCAGAGAACGAGGCGAATGAGATTGTAGAAAAAGCACAAGCACAAGCGCGAGAAATTATTGCGAGCGCTGAGCAAGAAAGCCACGCTCTGCTCGCAGAGCGGACGGAAGAAAGTAGTAAGGATTATCAGAGCTATACTGAATCACTTGAAGCATTAAAAACAGACCTGTTGGCTACGCTTACTCAAACAGTACAGGATACCAATAATCGTTCACAAGAGATTTCGGATACGTTTGTCGAGCATCTTGAAAGTCAGGATCAAGAAATGCAAAAACGCATACAAAGTCTTGCTAAAAATTTAGATGAGGTGCCAGAGAGACTCCGTGAGCGCTCGGGCGTTATTATGGAGGGGCTTCAGGAGCGAATTGCACGTGCGGGTGAACAGCTTGAGCATGCACTCCTTTCAACACACGAAGAGAACAAAAACGCAATAACAGAGCATCTCCAAAAGGGCTTTGAGATTGCAGAGCGTGACATTGAGGCGTACCGAGAGGGTCGAAAAGATTTGATTGATAACCACATAGAGGCGCTCGTGAGGGAAGTGGTGCGAGTTGCTCTACAAAAAGAACTTACGAGGGCTGATCACGCAGAGCTTGTGAGGTCCGCTCTTGAGGAGGCGCGAAGTTCTGGTGTTGTTTAACATAGTACACAATGGATAATCCTTTACTTCAGAGAATACTTTTACATACGTATACTAAGTCTGATTTCTACCGCACCTTAGATGTGGCACAGGAGTATCTTGAGCACGCATTTTATAATACTGACGACACCGATGATACAGAGCACGTAGAACGACTTGTACGATATGCAGAATCTCAGGGTGATGTTCTCGTTGCAGAGCGCCTGCAAGCTTGGGGTGAGCCAGTCTTGTCTCTGTTCACACGGGAAAATCTGTATGAAAAACTTAAAGAGCTCAGAGAAGCGTTTGAGGGGTTGCCCGAGATGGTGCTATATACGCCCGTCCAGTTTGGGAAAGAGGAAGTCACAACAGTCGGCACGTGGTGCCGAGAAAACCTCGATAGAAACATTGTGTTAAGTATGCACGTCGAGCAAAGTGTAGTCGGTGGGTGCGCGTTTGTGTGGAATGGAACGTACCACGACTTTTCGCTTGATTATTTTCTGAACAAGAAGCAAGGAGAGATTACTCATCTAATTCGCTCAAATAATGTCCGCTCGTAACTCCGTGGAAGAGGTCGGGTTTGTTACGGATGTGAAGCACTATCTTTTCTCTATTGAAGGACTCCCTTCGGCTCGTATAAACGATATTATTGTTGATGAAGAAGGGAATCGGGCGATTGTCCGAGCGCTTCAGCATGACTCCGTAACCGCTCTTACTCTTGGACGAGTCCATGCAAAACCAGGTGACAGGTATTCACTCGGTACCACTCGTCATCTTTTTTCTTGCGGTGACCATTTATTTGGACGAATTATTACCACCCTTGGTGACCCTGCGGATGGGGGAGAGTCGTTTCCTGAAGGCAATGTGCCGTTCCGGGTTGAAGTGGATGCGCCCGGCATTGAGAGTCGCGTGCCCATTCATGAGCAGCTCTACACCGGACTGACCCTTGTTGATACCCTTGTTCCTATCGCAAAAGGTCAGCGCCAATTGGTGTTCGGACCGATGAACAGCGGTATTACGACATTTCTGATGGAAACTGTTCGTAATCAACAGTGGACTGACGTTGTATGTATTTATGTTGCAATAGGGAAGCCTATTAATGGACTTAGAGAAATTACGGATAAAATTCTCGGTCCTGAGAGCAGTCAGAAAACTATTGTTATCTCTGCACTGTCGGACGATCCGACGCCTGTCATTGCTCTTGCTCCTTCCGTTGCATTTCTCGTTGCGGATTATTTTCAGGCGAGAGGTGACGATGTGCTCATTGTACTTGATGACTTAGATGCGCATGCAAAGTATTTGCGAGAAATAGCGCTTCTAGAGGAGCGGCTGCCCTCAACTGAGTCATATCCGGGAGATATCTTCTACCAACACGCGCACCTGATGGAGCGCTCGGGTCACTTTGCTCCAGAGCTCGGAGGAGGCTCCATAACAACACTTCCTGTCATTAAGACAAACCTTAAAAATTATTCTGACCTTATTCCAACGAACCTTATGGCGTGTACTGATGGTCACCTTGCTTTTCTCTCGGAACTTTATGCGCAGGGTACCTATCCATCGATTAGTTTTGAAGAATCAGTTACTCGTGTTGGTCGTCACGCACAGCGTCTTTTGCAAAAACAGATTACGTCACGCATTCAGATTCTTCTAGCTCAGTATAAACAACAGCGAGAGTACTCACAGTTCAGTGCCCAGCTAAGTGACGAGGCAAAGCAGCTGTTGCGCCAGGGTGAAATTATAGAAGAACTTCTACGCCAAACGCCTTACCACGGCATACGAGCTGATGTGCAAGTACCACTACTCACTCTTGCATTCACACCGTTTCTTCTTGAGCGTGGGGTAGAATTTACGAAGACAAATAAAAAAACACTGATTCAGGCTCTAACAGAGGAAGATATTTTTGAGAATCTGCGAACAAGGGCTCTGGACGATGTTCAGTTTGATGACTATGTAAAAGAAGTAGAGGGCGCACGCGAAATTTTTGAAACTATATGTCGGCCATAAAAGAACTACAAGAGAATCTCGAAAGTACGCAAACTGCACGGTTTGTGACGACGATGCTACGCGATATCAGTGCAAACAAACTGCAGATTATTCGTGAAGCATTTGAGAGTAATGGAGCTTTCTATAAAGAGATGCGCACACTCGACCTGTTGGTTCAGACTTATGCAGAGCGTAACAATCCTTCCAGTTTGAAAAAAAATAAAGAAAAGAAAATTGAAAAGGAGGTGTTTGTTGCTCTGACGTCAAACAAGCGCTTTTTTGGTACCCTTAACAGAGACATTACCTCTCGACTTATTCAGAGGCTCAAGAAAGATAGTAAAAGTGATGCGGTTGTCATTGGCCAAACGGGACGTATCTTGCTTGAAAACACTGAGTTTGCTCCACGGTGTACGTACGTTGAGTTTGAGGACGACGCCCCGACATCGAGCGAAGTGTTCTCTCTCGTTAAGCAACTTGGACACTACAGCAGAATTTACATGTTTTATCCGACATTTATCAACTCATTTAGACAAGAGGTCGGTCTCATTGATATTACCTATCACCCCACTGTACAGGCTGATAGTACAGAAGCTGGGGTGGACTATATTTTTGAACCTGACATAGAAGCGCTTCTTGAATTTTTTGAAACACAGGTACGTCTTATTCTCTTTAATCGAGTACTTCTAGAGACGAAGCTTGCTCAGACCGGTGCTCGACTCTCTAAGATGCAACGAGCTCGTGAAGAAGCGGGAGAGAGAGTCAAAGAGCAGCGAAAGGAAATCCACAAGGAGGTAATGACACTCCAGAGCATGCATCTTCTTGAGACATTTGCCGGATTTGGAAAAACAAAAATTGTATGAACGCACCATCTACTACAACCATTGAACGATCGCAGTCTGTTGGGCGAGTACGAGGCATCGTTGGTCAAATTATACGCGTCGATTGTGATGGCTCCTACCGCCCAAAACTTCGCGAGTTATTGATTGCTGAAAATGATTCGACAATAAGGATGGAGGCCTATACCTACGAAGACGAACGCACACTTTTTTGCCTCCTTCTTTCTTCGGTAGAAGACATTCCACGAAATACTCGGATTGTCTCAACGGGTGGTGAGATTACGATTCCTGTTGGTCGTGGCGTACTTGGTCGCGTTATTGATATCTATGGTGAGGCAATGGATGGAAAGGGGCCGATTGAGACGAGAGAAACTCGTTCCATTTATGCTCGAACCTCAAGCACACTTGCAAGTCGTATTGTGCGGCCTCGAGAAGTTCTCGAAACAGGGATAAAAACAATCGACTTTTTTGCTCCACTATTGAAGGGAGGAAAGATGGCACTTGTGGGTGGTGCTGGTGTGGGAAAAACGACACTTCAAGAAGAGATTCTTCGAAACGTGGTGTACGGAGGAAGTGGTGTTTCGGTGTTTGCAGGAATCGGAGAGCGTATCAGAGAGGGGCATGCGCTCTGGAGGTCTCTTGAGGAGTATAAGGTGCTCGATAGGACCGCTCTGGTGTTTGGACACATTAGCAAGAACGCAGCTGTGCGTTTCCTGACTGCCTCGACGGCAGCTGCGCTTGTTGAATATTTTCGCGACGAGGCCGAAGAAGACGTTCTCTTTTTTGCTGATAATGTGTTCCGTTTTTTGCAGGCAGGAAGTGAGCTCTCAACGCTCCTCGGAGAGATTCCTTCAGAGTTTGGATATCAACCGACTCTTCAAACCGAGATTGCTCAGTTTGAAAACAGACTTTACTCTACAGAAAAGGCATACGTTACGTCTGTACAGACCGTGTATGTACCCGCAGATGAGTTTGGCAACCCAGCAATCGCCGCAACAATGCCCCATATGGATGCCTCGGTTATCCTTTCTCGCGACCTTACTCAAGAAGGACGATATCCAGCTGTGGATCCATTTCAGTCTATGTCAACAGCGCTTGATCCTGAGATTGTAGGTGAGGAGCACTACGACGCAGTAACACGTTCAATTGAACTCATGAGTCAGTATAAACAGCTTGCTCGTATCGTTTCGATTGTGGGCTCTGAAGAACTTTCACTAGAAAATCAGAAACGCTACGGGCGAGCGCAGAAAATTTTGAACTATATGACGCAACCCTTTATGACCACAGAAACTGAGACTGGTCGAAAAGGCGTGAGTGTAAAGCGAGAAGATGTTATTCATGACATGCGCGCTATTCTTGCGGGGGACCTTGATAACATACCAGCAGAACAGTTTCTCTTCATAGGAGATCTGAAGAGTGCGGGTATTTAATAGAGCAGTTTTTCATTTTTGTTCCTGTGCGAACGTAACGTACTATTATGCCTGACACCATCACCGTTATTATCATGAGTCCAGAAGAAGTGGTGTGGGAGGGAAGCGCAAGAGCGCTTTCTTCGGATAACCGAGAAGGGGCGTTCGATATTCTCCCCAACCACGCAAACTTTATGACGCTTATACAAAACGCGGAGGTTGTAGTGCATCTGCTCGATGGAAAAAAGACACGGTCGTTTACGTTTGAACAGGCCGTTCTTTTCTTTAAAGAAAATACGGCGAAAATCTATATACACACTCCGAGCGCATTAGAAAAACCAAAAAGTGATAAAGTATAATTACCGATTTTCTGACCCGAATGATTATGCCAACACATGACAAACAGAAGATATTAAAAGGCAAAAAGGCGATTATCGTTATTCTTGTTATTCTTCTTCTTTTTGTAGCCTCGCTTAATATTCTGGCAGGTTTTGGCTCCCGCGAGAATCAGGGTGGGATGACCTTTATTACACGCACGTTTACTCAGATTGGTGACACGGTGTTCTTGGTGCGAGATTATGCAAACAGTGTTTTTACTGGCGAGTCACTACCCAATCGTAACGAGGACGTTTCTCCCACCGAAGGAACCGACGAGGATAATGATGTGACCCCCCTCTCTCCACCGTCGGTAGGTCAGACAACCATTTTAAACTCAGTTATTACTCGCATCCTCGAAGACAGAGGAACGTTTATCATAAATACGAACCTTCGTGCAAATGAAAATCTTGAGGTTAGAGGTACGGCAAACTTTGGAGACATAACCGTCTCTGGCACAACTGACACAAGACGGTTAACCGTGCGAGAAACAATGGAAGCTCTCGGTCTGATTGAGGCGCTTGGAGGGATTACAACAGGGGGGGCGAACATAGATCTTGAAGGAGGAACAATTATTGGTCTCGACCTCGATTTCGTTCGTGAAATAGTCGCGGGACAAAATGTCGAAATCGTAGAAACTGACGGAGTCGTGACAATTTCGGTTCCTGAGGCAGGAAGGAGGTCGGGTGGGGGTAGTTCTGCTGGTGTCACTTCAGTGAATGGGCAGACGGGCGCTGTGACGTTTATTGCAGGCACCGACATTGCAATTACGGGCCTAACCATAGAAAACATATCAACGCTTGAATCAGTTCGCCTGAGGGGAGGGTGCGTCGGTTGTATTACTGACTCAGATGTTGCTGAGAATTTGACCATTACGGGTGGAATCATCAACGACACAATCATAGGCGCAGTAAACCAAGCCGCAGGTTACTTTACCGGTATTTCTATTGGTACGACAAACACTTCCTCTGCTCTAACAGTCCTCGGGGATGGTTCGTTTACCGGAACCGTTAGCGGTGCAAACGCGATAGAACTTGATGATTTTGTGACACTCGCCCAATTGAACGCAGCAATTGGCAGTGGAGGAGGAACAGCAGGTGTCGCCTCGTTAAACTCTTTAACGGGAGCGCTCTTTATTGCTGGTACTGCTGGTCAAATAACTGTTTCCTCAGCGGGTGATACGATAACGCTCAGTCTTCCGCAGAATATTGCTGCGAGTGCTACACCCACATTTGCAGGACTTTTCTTAAACGGCCTCTTGGACGTTACTGGCGACGTAGATGTTTCTGGGGTAGTGACCGCAGGTACCTTTATCTCAGACGTTGCCGATGCCAGCGTGCGAAAATCAGGTGAAGAGATTTTTCGAATGAGTACCTCGATTTTCCCGTATGCACTTCCTGCAGACACAGGTTCGGCTACTTTTGTGAGGGTGTCGAAAGAGTTTACGGCAACGTTTGATAATCCGATTGCGTCGACTCCAACACCGGTTCCAGGAACAACAAGAATCTATAAATTTGTCATAAAATACGCTGATTCAATTCCAACTCTTGATGATTCCTCGTGGAGAGTCTATAAACCGAGCAGCGGAACAACGATTGATACGTTCACCCTCGGCGGGATGAATAAAGCAGACCTTGACGAGCCCGAGGTCGTCGTAACGGACCCAATAACAATTCCAACCGATGATTGGCGCCTCGAGGTGAGTATTCCTTCAGGTCGGATACGAGTTATGGATATCCACATCGTCGCATTCGATGTTGTTAACTAAAGTGGTATCATTACTATAAGCATAGTTGCGCAACATCTACATGGATTATTACAAACACGGAAGGGAAGGAAAGGGGCGTAAAAAAAAGGACACAAAGCCATACCGATTGGTCAAAGGAACTCGCGTAACGTCACTCATCTTTACGCTTGTTGCGACGTTCATCGCTTCAAACATTGCAATCTTTGCAGCAAACACCTACTACAACCTTGATACAAGTGAAATTGTGGTTGACGAGATTCAACGCGTGACGAATGCGATTCGTGCAACGGGAGGACTCATTGTTGGTGGCGGAGCAGCGCAAAACCCCGCCGCGGGAGTCGCCTTTGAAGTTGCAGGAACTCAAAACATCTTGTTTTCCACGTCGGGTACAATTAAACAAACAGGAACTGGGGCAGTTGAGTTTGGCGGAAAGGTTGGTATCGGTGGTCCAGCACCAACATATGAATTTCAGGTAACTGATACCGGCGGTACTCCTGATGGTATCGTTGCCTCATTTGGCGGACGAGTCATCGGTGCAGATGCAGTTGCTAACAATGAGTTTGTAACCCTCAGTCAGGTAACTGATGGTGGTGGGGGTGGTGGT
>JBBDJZ010000029.1:21506-22628 GCA_040879625.1 Minisyncoccota bacterium
TAACAATGAGTTTGTAACCCTCAGTCAGGTAACTGATGGTGGTGGGGGTGGTGGTATTCTTAACGCCTTTGTCCAAGGTGGTAACTCATTTACTGCAACAGCAGTCATTGGTACGAATGATGCGTATAACTTTGAGCTTGAAACAGGTGGAACTACACGACTCACGATTTTTAACGCCGCAGATATTGTTGCAGAATTCACTGGAAGGGTAATCGGTGTTGCTGCAGTGAATGGTGATGAATTTGTAACGAAGGCACAGTTGGACTCAGTCGTGGCAGGCGCATCCCACGATCCCGTAACCCTCGCTGGTACACCCAACTACTTAACACTCATTGGTCAAGAGATTACGCTTACCAAGCTTGATATCAGCGACGACACCAATCTTGCTGCTGGAGCAGGTCTTACGCTCTCAGGAAACAACCTTGCCGTTGACGGAGTTCTCGAAGACTTCGACACCCTCGGCGCCGCAGCATCCGACGGACAGTTTATTGTCGCAACAGGCGTTGGTACCTTTGCCTATGAATCAGGCGCAACAGCTCGCGCTTCTCTTGGACTTACGATAGGAACAGATGTTCAGGGTTATGACGCGGAACTTGCTGCTATTGCTGGTCTCACCTCAGCTGCAAACCAGCTTCCATACTTCACCGGAAGCGGCACTGCTGCCCTTACTACTCTTACTCTAGGAGGTCGCGCGCTTATAAATTCAGCGGGCACAGCAAACACTTTTCCATACTTCTCAGCATCAAACGTGGTAACGCTTGGTTCTATTACAGCTGCTGGTCTCGCACTTCTTGATGACGCAAACGTTGCCGCACAAAGAACGACACTTGGTGGAACAACAGTAGGTTCAAACTTCTTTACTCTTACGAACCCATCAGCGGTTACCTTTCCGAGAATCAACGCAGACAACACTGTCTCTGCACTTTCTGACTCAGCTTTCAGAACTGCAATCGGAGCTGGAACTGTAACGAGCGTCACGGGATCAGGCGGCTCCACAGGCCTTACATTAACAGGGGGGCCTATTACGTCAACAGGAACGCTTACTCTCGGTGGGACGCTTGCAGTAGGAAACGGTGGTACAGGCGCAACATCCTTCACTTCAGGGGGCATTCTTTTTGGAGC
>JBBDJZ010000030.1:0-22283 GCA_040879625.1 Minisyncoccota bacterium
CTCCGATTTGAAGCTTGAGAAGCTTCCGTCCTAACCGTTAGACGATGGGGCCATTTAGGTAACGGCGTTATTTTAGCCCATTTTTTATATGCTGTCTAATGCTGTGTTGGACTTTGCAAGGAGTGGTTATCTTCTGCCCCACTCTCTGTCTTGTCGAGTAAGCAGCTCGATTTTTTGTTCCGGAGTTTCCATAATTTCAAGGACCGCTCGTTCCATACGAGTTCCCTGCGAACCCTTAATGAGAATAGTGTCTCCGGGTTGTATGAGGAGTTCAATATACTTACCCGCTTCTTCTGCTTTCTCAAACTGCAATATGTACTTTTCATTCATTCCTGCTCGTAGTGCACCGTCAACGGTGTATTGTGCGTACTTCCCGACAGCAACAAGTAAATCAGCAAAGTGTGCTGTTTTTGCACCAGCCTTTTCATGTTCTGCTTTGGTATGTTCACCAAGTTCGAGCATGTCACCAAGCATGGCAATTTTTTTCCCATTTGAAGGAATTGCTTCAAGTGCCTCGAGTGCTCGTGCGGTTGCAATTGGAGAAGAGTTGTAGGAGTCATCAATAATCATAGTCTTTTTTATCCCCCCTATGAGTTTCATTCGTCCTGGTTGACGCTCTACCGTACGCAAGCCTTCAAGAAGGTGAACAGGGTTGAGTCCGAGTGCAATACCTACGGTAAAACCAGCAAGGTTTGGGTAAATGTGGGTGCTTCCGACCGCTCCTTCGACTTCAAGAGGAAATACTGAACCAGCGTGTTCGAGCTTAAAAGAAAAGCCCCTGACGCGACCATATTTATCAAAGATGTACTTTTCATTTGATCCAAGTACCGTAGCTGGTGGCAAAAGTCCATACGTGAAAACATTTGAATTTCGATTCGCCTTTTTTGCTCGTTCAGTAAATTCAACATCGTCTGCATTTAGTACAATGACCCCAGTTGGCTTAAGGGTATCAAGAAGTGATAGTTTTTCTTGTAATACAGCTTCACGTGATGAAAAATTTTCAATATGAACAGGCACCTTTGCAAATTGCGTCATGACGACAACGTCTGTTTTAAGCCAACTTGCAAGTGAGGAAATGTTCCCCGGCCTATCTGCTCCTATTTCAAGTACTAGAACTTTTGGAAAGTCTTGAGAAAGAGCAATGGTGAGTCCTTGGTACAACGCCACAATCCAGTGGAGTGGATTACTCCAGGGATTTTTAATACCGAGAATGGTGAGAGGAATGCCAATGTCAGAGTTAAAGCTTTTCTCGCTTTTTCGAAGCTCTGTTGTTCCTGAAAGAGCCGCTGCGACCGCATCTTTGGTCGAGGTTTTTCCTACGCTTCCAGTGATAGCAATAACTATTGGATTGTGACGGTTGAGTGCAAGTTTTGCTTCAGCACCTAGAAGCCCTATGAGTATTTTTTTAAAGATGTGTTTCATTACCGGTCGGGTTTTATTGCGTAATAGTCTATCAGAAAGTTTGTAATTCGAAAGAAGGGATCGGTAAGTGTTTGTGAGGCATAGCCAGACCCGCTTGGTTTTTCAGCATAGAGAAACACAATAAACTCGGGGTCATACGCTGGGAAATAACCAAAATAAGAATGAAGAAAATCAGTTTCAGAATACTTTCCAGTCGAAGGGTCTGGCATCTGAGCAGTTCCAGTTTTTAGTGCAACCGTATGAGTAGAAATACTTTTCTCTCCACCAAGAAGTGCAACGTCGGCAACATTTACGAGCATGCGAGAAATGTCTTCAGAGGTCTGTTCTTTAAGCACTCTCTTTGGTTCATCGCGCTCAGGTTTTTCAACCTCTCCATTTGCATACCTTATTTCCTTTACGAGATACGGCTCGACCAAAAGTCCGCCATTCCCAAGGCTTGCAAGTGCTCGAACGGTGGCAATGGGGGTTGTTGCAATTCCTTGACCAAAGCTCGCAGTGTAGTACTCCACAGTTCGAGGACTTTCAAGGTTTGTCAGGAGACCCGATGCTTCGTTGGGTAACTTAATATTAGTCTTTTCATCGAGACCAAAATTATAGAAATATTCTGCAAACTTTTTTTTCCCCATTTGCCCCACAATCCAAGAGGCACCGGTATTCATGGAGTGGTTCAGAATGCCTTGAATTTTCGTAGTACCCCTTGCTCCCTTATATACATTGGTAATTCGTGCTCCATCAGCCGAAATGTATCCCAGATCATTAAAGGTGCTTTCGGGTGTAATAGCCCCGCTGTCGAGTCCAGCTGCAATAGTAAGGGCTTTCATAATTGAACCCATTTCGTAGACATTGGAAACGTTTGGATTTGAAAAGGTGTTTGGATCAGCATTTCTAAAATCATTCAGATTGAATTGAGGACTGGAAGCCATTGAAATTATTTCTCCCGTACGAGGATCCATGATAATAGCACCAGCTCTTTCTGCATTAAATGCTGCTCTATAGTCCTCGAGTTCTTTCTCAACAAAGACTTGAACCGAAGGTTCTATGGTGAGCACAATGTCAGCTGTTTCTATACTTGCTTCAGCTGACCCGCTATTATTTAGGAGAATTTCAGCAAAAATATTTACGTGTTTTCGTGTACTAGGGTCAGTCAGTAACTCATCAAACTGCCGTTCAATTCCATACATACCACGAAGACTGTCTTCATCGTAGCTCATAAAACCTATCGTTTGTGAGGCAAGGCTTCCAGCTGGATAGTATCGTTCTCGTTCTGGATGTGTTGCAACCCCAATCGTGTTGAGCTCGGCAATCCTCTCAGCAATCTCGCTCTCGAGCCCCGTCGCTAGGATTTCATAGGGGTCATTTGGCTTACTGGCACTTTCAAGATAGTGTTCTTTATTAATTGGCGTAATTTCGTTTATCCTAGGATAGAGTTCCTCCGGGTTGCTAAGAGCTTGCGGGCTTATAAAGAGCGTGTACGTTTCCTTCATGAGTGCAACAGGAAGCAGTTTTCCTTCTCGTGGTTGCATATAGATATCTCCTCGATTAAACAGTTGGTGGACGGGTCGTATGTATTGAGAAGCAGCAAGTGCTTCATACTCTTTTCCGTCAATAATTTGTATAAAAAAAAGTCGCACAATAAGAGCGACAGCCACAAGAAACGTCGTGGCAAAAACTAAATAAATTCCACCTGTGCCACCGGTCGTACGTCTCATAGTTTAAAATTATCTAAGAGTAAGATTGGTAGCGCGTGTCACAAATTGACGACTTTCAACATCTTTAAATCCTAATGCATACGCATAATCCATGTTTAAGCTGTTCTCATTTTCAATATACGCAAGTTCAAGTTCAGCTATATCTTTCTGCAATTCTTGAATCAGAGCCTGGGCCGCTCTTTCTTTTACTGCATTGAGAACTGTTTGGCTGATAAGTACTGCATAGTACGTTCCAAAAATGAGAGATAGTCCAATGAGGGTAAAAACAATTTTTTCTCTTTGAAAAAGTGAGTGTGCGAGTGTGTGTTCTGTTTTCATACTATTTTCAATTTTTTCTAATAATTCGTAACTTCGCACTTCGAGATCTGGGATTTTCTTTACATTCTTCCCGTGTCGGTGTAAGTGGCTTTTTGGTTATCAAGAGCGCTCTTTTTTCGTTTGCCATTTTTCTGAAGTATCTTTTTACGATTCGATCCTCAAGAGAGTGAAAACTAATGACTGCAATGCGTCCTCCTGGTGCAAGCGCCTCAAATCCTTTTTCTAATCCTTCGCTCAGTGCATAGAGTTCATCATTAACTGTTATTCTGAGTGCTTGAAATGTTTTTGTTGCACTGTGAGTTTTTCCTCGATGTGAACCAACTTCATTTTCTATAATGGCTGAAAGCTCAATGGTTGTTTCAATCGGTTTATCTTTTCGTGCTCGAGCGATAGCCTCGGCGATTCGGCGCGCACTTCTTTCTTCTCCGTAGTGTCGAATAATTGTTTCAAGATGTTTTTCGTCCCATTCGTTGACAATGGTGTATGCGGTGAGATTTTTTGACTCTTTAGAAAGAGTCATGAGAAGCGGTTCTTCACGTTTAAAGGAAAATCCTCTTCCTGACTCCTCGAGTTGAACACTTGAAAATCCGAGGTCAAAGAGGATAGCGTCTACTGATTCAATTCCCTCTTTCCGTAATACAACATCAAGATTTCTAAAGTTTTCTTGGTAGAGTGAGATACGGCAACGTTCTTCTAAAAAGCGCATACGTGCCTTTTCAAGTGCATCACTATCTAAATCAATTCCGATGATTTTGACGTGCTCTTTAAGTTGTCGACATACGTGAATAGAGTGTCCTCCGTCATTAAACGTTGCATCAAGGAATATCTCTCCTTCTTTGATGTTTAGACCATCTATACTTTCTTGTAAAAGAACACTTTGGTGAGCCATCTCAGTGTGTTAAATCATTCCTACTTCACTGAGTTTCTCTGCTAACACATCTGCTTGTTTTTGAATACGTTTTTTATATTCAATCCACGTTTTTTCATTCCAAAGTTCAACTCGATTGTGTACCCCTGCAAGGACGACTTTTGTTTTAAGTCCTGCTGTTTCTTTAAGAGAATCAGGAACAAGAATCCGTCCAGCCGAATCGATATCTATCTCTGCTGCACTACCAAGCATATAGCGGTTAAAATCACGTGAGACAGCGTTGCCTATATGACCTCCCCCGCGACCACTTGCGAGCTCTTCTGAAACAACCTTCCACGTACTGAGTGGATAGAGAAAAATACAACCATCTAAACCGTTTGTTATTACTACTGTCTTGCCAAGTTCTTTTCGAAATTTAGCAGGTAGTGAAATACGTTTTTTTGGGTCGAGCGTGTGTGTATATTCTCCGATTAACATGCTTTCTTTTTATGACACTTTATCCCACTTGAGTATAAGTATACACCACTCTTCCCCACATTTATAGCTGTGGATAACACATCATTCGCTAGTGAGAAAGCAAAAAAAGCCCAAAACGTTGGTTTTTGTGAACGTTCTAGCCCTTTTTTGTTGCGTAGTCTATACTTTTTCGAAGCGAGGCACCTTCCTTCCGTCAACTGTCACGAACCCTTTAAAAAGATGAAGTGGTCGTATCCAGAGCGAGCCCCCACTGAATTCGTCTGAAGCGTACAGTGCTCTGTACACGACCATATCTTCGAGCGTTTCGCTGTGTTTCCCTACACCCAACACCTCGTAACGATTCCCTTTATAGTGTGTATATATTCCAGGTTTAATTTCCATCTAGTTCTTTTTTAGGCTTCATAAGAGGAAAAATTGCTATTTCTCGTATCGGTTTATCTGCAAGGTAGGCAAAAAGTCTTTCACCGAAACCAAAGCCAAACGTAGGCGGGATGCCATATTCAAGCGCCTCAATAAATTCATGGTCGGGCATCATCGCTTCTTTGTCACCCCCTTCTATTAATTTACCCTGTGCTTCAAATCGAGATTGCTGATCAACGGGATCATTTAACTCGGCGTGCGCTCGACCCATTTCACTTCCTGCGACAATAATTTGAAACATTTCAGTCTTTCGATTATCCTTCTCGTGTTCTTTCGAAAGCGGTGCAACTATCTTAGGGTGGTTTATTAAAAAGGCTGGACCAGAAATGTGCCTTCGACAGTACTTCCAAAGTGCATCCGTCAGTCGTTCCCGGTTTTTTCCGTCAAATTGTATGTCCAGTTTTTTGAGAGCACGCGTCATTTCTTCTTCTGAAGAGTCTAAAACATCAACTCCTGTTTGATTTAGAACTTCTGATACATAGTCAATTTCGGGCCAATCGAGAGCAAGATCAAAGGTGTGCCCACGTGTGGTAAACTGTGTTGTATTGAATACCTTTAGAGCAAGCGTTCGGTACAAATCCTGTGTAAGTTTTTTACCCTCATCAAGGTTAATATATGCTCCATAACACTCCATATTTGTAAACTCCTGTACGTGTTCTGTGCTTGAGCCTTCGTTCCGATAGGCTCGGCCAATCTCAAATGTTTTCTCAATTCCACTTGCCATGAGCTTTTTTTGCCAAAGTTCTCCAATCGAAATGCGTAAGTATACGTTCAGGTCAAAATCGTTGTGGTGCGTTTTGAAGGGGTTTGCTTCTGCTCCACCAGTGGTTACTTCAAGCGTTGGTGTTTCCACCTCCAGAAAACCCCTTTCTTTCAAGAACGAACGTGTCACATCCCAAAACTTTGATTTTTTCTCTATAAGATCTCGAACCTCAGGATTTAGTAATATATCAAGGTATCGCTTTCGCAAACGCTCTTCTTCGTCTTTAAGTCCATAAAATGATTCAGGAACTGGGCGCAAGCTCTTGGTAAGCATTCTCCAGCCTGTCGGCTTAATGCTTCGAACTCCCCTCTTTGTGGTACTTGCTCCCCCCGTTACTTCAATAAAATCACTTTCGTCAACGGTATTTTCAAAAAGAGTAAAGAGTGGTTCTCCTAGCGTGTCTTTTTTTAGATAGACCTGAATAGAGCCTGTTCCATCGAAAAGGTCAAAAAAAGCAAGTGCACCGTGCAGGCGGATTGAACGTACGCGTCCCGCAAGCGTCTTCTCCGTCTGTTCTTTTTCAAGCTGTTCGAAGGTGGATACAAAGGTTCTAATGTCGCTCGTACGATTAGTTGTCGCGGGGTAGGCCTGCATACCAGCGTCGCGTAACAGCTCAATTTTTTTTAGACGCTCACTTTTTATTTCTTCAAGACTTGCCATGAGATATATTATTTGACCGCAAGAAGTGTATATTCCGCTTGACCGTTTGGTGTGCGTACTGAAAAATCTTCACCTTTCTTTTTACCCATTACAGCGGTTCCAATTGGGGAATGGTAGGATATTTTCCCAGCGTCAATGGCAGACTCTTCCGAGCTCACGATCACAAACTCAAGCTTTTCAGATGAACCCCTTTTTTGAATACTAATTCTTGAACCGGCTTGTACAATGTCTGATTTTCCACTTTCAGAAATGACTACTGCTGACTTAAGAATTGCTTCAATCTCTGCTATACGAGACTCTAGCTTTGCTTGATTGTCGCGAGCTTCATGATATTCAGCGTTTTCAGAAAGGTCACCAAGTGACTTGGCGTACTCAAGTGCCTCGGCAACCCTTTTTCGCTCAGCACTCTTTAGGGTATCGAGCTCTGTTTTTAGTTCTTGGAATTTTTCCGGACTTAGATATTCTTGTTGCATGGTCTCTCGTAAAATACGTTTAGGTTTATAACTCACGAAATTCTACAGATTATAGAGGTTCTCGTCAAACATCCATTATTCAAAGAGCTCGGGGCGTTCGTAGCGAGCCCAATCAAAAAAATTTCTCATAGCTGCTGTTGCTCCAATAAGATTTTTACTTGGTCCGTGTTCCAGTACGGTTGCAAAGGCATACTGGGGATCGTTATAAGGGAAAAAACCAATTACCCATGAATTAACAAAACCTTTCGTTGTTCCAACTTCGGCGGTACCTGTTTTACCTCCAAATTCTAAGTTCGTGTAGTTAAGCCCCCTCGCGGTACCGTCTTCGACAGCAAGCTTCATTCCCTGCCTCACCACATCAAGATGTGCAGGTTCTATATCAAGTTTCGTTTTTTCTACCGGAACATTTGTTGCAATTCTTGGAGTTACGAGCGTTCCTCCGTTTGCAATCACTCCTGTTGCTCGCGCCATTTGAATAGGGGTAACAAGGTAGCCGTATTGACCAATTGAGGTGTGGTACGTGTCGCCAAGTCTCCATTCCTCACCATTAAAATGTTCTTTTTTCCACTCTGGATTTGGCACAACACCAAGAGCTTCGTTTCCTAACCGAATACCGGTTGGTGTTCCAAAACCAAACAAGCGTGAATAGGAATTAATGCGCTCAATACCTAGTCCCTCCTGGTCTTTATATCCGCCTCCGATGACATAAAAGTAGACATTAGATGAGACGGCAAGGGCTTCTCTCATATCAACGAGGCCGTGTGCTCTCCAGTCGCGAAAAATGGACGGCTGATCAGGGAAATACGGATTTGGAATCGTCAGCTGACCTGTTGAGAGGATGTTTGTCCACTCACCTATAATTTCTTCTTCAAGTGCCGCAACGGCAAGAAATGGCTTGATGACCGACCCTGGTGCATAGGCGCCTTCAATAGCTCGATTAAGGTAGGGATTAAGTGGGTCTGTTGCGTATCCACCTATTGTTTCTTCATCTTTTCCGCTAAAAAGGATGTCTGATTTAATTTCTGGAAAACTCGTGAGTGCAAGCACGTCTCCAGTATCGATGTCCATAATAACAGACGCCCCTCCTTTGTATCCAACTTGATCAATAATTGTTTTGAGTGACTCATGAAGCTTGCTCGTAAGCTCCGCATCAATGGTAAGGGTAATATTTTCTCCGGGGACGGTCGGTCTAATTAAATTTTCAGACGTAATATTTCCCTGCGCATTTGTTTCTACAATTTTTCGACCATTGTTTCCTTTTAGAAGTTCATCAAACTCTATTTCGCTTCCCGAGACACCCTCAAATGAATCTCTGTAGTAAAAACCCGAGCTGTCTTTTGCTGGTGGTCGCGCATATCCGAGGATATGACCGAGGCCATCCATGTTTTTATAAATCCGTTCGGGGTATTCACGTTGCTCTTTTGAATTTTCGTTCCAAACCAACTCTTCTCCTTGTATATCATAGATAAGTCCCCGCTCTGCAAGAATTACAGAGTGTTGGAGTCGGTTTTGCTCGCTTTGTTCTTGATATGCTTGCCCTTCAACAATCTGAAGATTAAAAATTTTAAAAGAAAAGAGGGCAAAAATGAGAAACATAAGCCCGAGTAAGATTTGTGCAGAATCTGCCCGTATCGGTAACTCGAGTCGTGAGTCCTCTGCGTAGTCCTGGTTGCCCAGAAAAACATCAGGGTCATTAATCCGTACGCGTCCTTTTTTATGCCTCATGGTGTGTGTGTAAACTGTTAAAGAGTGCAACAGTCACGACAAGCGCAAAAAAGTAAAGTGTGTAAAAAAGACCAAAGAAACCGCTATCTGCATCAACCAAAATAAAGTCAAGAAAAATGCCAAGAGCAATAAGCTCAAGAGAAGCAATTTTAAACACAATAAGTGCTGTACCTATAAGAAAAACAATCCACCATGGCATAAGGGGTGCGCTAAATAACAAAAAGAGAACAAAAAATATTCTTAGGGCAAGTTTTTTGTATTGGTTTCTATGTATACCCACGTTGATTCAAATAAGTTAACGGGAAGTCGAGCTTTAACAAGAGAAAATGAGTCAGTTTCACTTTTTTCCACACTTTCTACGTACCCTATTATAACAGCATCCATGCCTGGACGGGTAAGCGTGTCTCCCTTTTTTACCTCAAACGAGCGAGGGACTTGAAGTGTGTAGGAGCCAGCACCTGCGCCCTCTGCAATAACAAGGGGGCCATCTCCGTTAATCTCAACGGGCGTTTGTGTTCCAGTTGTTGTATAGAGCTTCACGATTGCCGTGGTGCCCTGTACGGTAGAAATTCTGCCAATTTCAACTGTCTCCGTAATTCGTACCCGTTGACCTTTCTCAAAAGAAACATCTTTGTTTGTTTCTATGGTTAAGGAGTCAAAAGGAGTAACGGGTGGGCGTGTAATAGTTCGAGAAAGCGTAAACGATTCCTTCTTCCACTTCCAGCCGAGCTGCTCCTTAAGTTCAATATTTTGTTGTCGAAGGATATCCTGGTTAAGATTTTCAAAAGAAAGTCGTAGATTCTCCTTTTTAAGTTCAGCGAGCTCGAGGTAAAGTTCGGCTCTTGACTTCGTTTCATTTTTTAGAAGATTGAGCGCTTCGTTTGCATTAGCGCTTGCACCAATAAGTGGTGTTGAAACATTTTCAAAAAGTTCCCTCCCTCTTCCAAGAGAAAGAATAACTACAGCAAGGGTCAGTAATACAAAAGCAGTACCAATTTTTATTTTATTTTTATTCTGTCGATAATTCATCATCTCCTTGAATTAAAACATCTTTATACTTTTCAAAATCATTGAGAACGATACCCGTACCTCGTACTGTTGCGGTGAGTGGATCATCAGCTACATAGAACGGGACTTTCATAAAACCAGAAAGAACCGTATCTATTCCTTTTATTAACGCACCTCCTCCAACAAGATAGACACCACGCTTCATGATGTCAGACATAACTTCAGGAGGCATCGTTTCAATAACGTTTTTTATTGTTTCAATAAGTTTTTCAATTGAAAGAACAATGGCGTCTTTTATATCTTTATCTGTTACCTCTATCTCTTTTGGAAGCCCGGTTACGAGGTCTCTACCTCTAGCGAGTGCTGTCATCGGTTTTTTCTCATCAATGAGTGAGCATAATTCAAGCTTGAGATTTTCAGCTGTCTTCTCTCCTATCTGAACTTTGTATGTTTCTTTAATATGTCGAATAATGTCTAGATTGAGATGATTCCCCGCGACTCTAAGGTTTTTTGACTTTACAATGCCACCGAGCGTTATCACTGCTATGTCTGTTGTCCCTCCCCCAATATCAATAACCATGACGCCGTCTGATTCAAGAACCGGCAGTCCTATACCAATTGCTGCTGCCATCAGTTCTTCAATGATATACACAGAGCGAGCTCCTGCGTTTTTTGCTGCGTCACGCACTGCCCGTCTTTCAACGTTAGTGATACCAGAAGGTACCCCGATGAGCACTCTCGGTGGTACAAAAGCGCTGGTATGCGCTCGTGCTTTTCTGACGAGGTGCGCCACCATTTCTTCTGCGAGCTCATAGTCTGAAATAACACCCTCTACGAGTGGACGAACCGCTTCGATGTGAGAAGGCGTGCGGCCAATCATGTCACGAGCTCGCTCGCCAACAGCAAGGACTCGCCCTGTTTTTTTATTAATAGCAACAACTGAAGGTTCATTCAAAACAATACCCTTTGGATGTACATAAATGAGCGTATTTACTGTGCCTAAATCAATACCCATGTCATTGCGCAATGAAAAAAAAGAAAGAGAAACACCCGGCCGTGCTTTTTTTTCGGAAGTTTTACTTGGTTTCTTTGTCATGTGTAGAAAGTTTCTCAATTACTTCATTCAGATCAAGCGCCTCTGATGTTTCAAAGGGCTGATAGGTGTATTCAACCTTCTTCGTTTCAAGCGCTCTTTTTCCAATGATAATCCTATGAGGAATGCCAATGAGTTCGCTCTCTGCAAACTTTTCTCCTGCTCCCACAAGACGATCGTCAAGAAGTGCATCTATTCCTGCTTCTGTAAGCATTGTGTACATTTCCTCAGCAAGCGTTCGCTGTGCCTCATCTTCGGGTTGTAGTAAAAGTACATGTACCGTAAAAGGTGCAACGCTTTCTGGCCAATAGATACCTTTTTCATGCGAAAATGTCTCAGCAATAGCTCCCATAACGCGCGCTGGTCCGATTCCATAAGACCCCATGTAGACAGGTTTACTTTCCCCGTTTTCGTCCTGATAGGTAAGTCCAAGTACTTCTGAATATTTAGTACCAAGTGGAAAAATGTTTCCAACTTCTACTGCTCGGACTTTTTTAAGCGTATCTTTTGTGAGTTTGAGTTCTTGCAGTACCTCGTCCGTATACACTTCTTCGTTTACAGCGATTTTCTTTTCTGTATCAACATAGATAGTGTCCTCACCTGCTTCTGTGACGGTCTGAAACTCGTCGCTAAATGTGCTAAATGACCCTCCGCTCGCAAACGTTCTATACGTAACGTCACCCAACCCCACTCTCGCATAGATGCGCATATATGCTTCCGCGCACTGTTCATAAAAGACACGAAACTCCTTCTCATTTCTATTAAACGAATAAAGGTCTTTCATAATAAATTCACGCGTGCGCATAATGCCAGACTTTGCGCGTTTTTCGTTTCTGAATTTTGTTTGAAACTGATACGGATAGGCGGGCAGATCTTTATACGAGCGTATGTGGTCAACCATCAAGTTTGTGAGTGGTTCTTCGTGGGTTGTTGCAAGTCCCAACTCCGTTCCGTTTTTAAGCTTTGTTTTAAACCACACATCGAGAACATCATCGTTCCATCTCCCCGATTTTTCCCACGGTTCTTTTGACTGCAGCCCCGCAAGGAGTAACTCTTGTCCTCCAATTGCATTCATTTCTTCTCGAATAATATTCTCAATATTTTTTAAGACGCGAAGGCCGAGCGGTAGGTATGAATACACACCGGCAAATTCTTTATGAATAAAACCTCCTCGCAATAAAAGTTTTGCATTTTGGCTCACCTCGTCAGCGGGTGCATCCCTTCTTGTTTTAGTGAATAGTTGAGTTTGTCTCATGGTGGTATTAGCTTAAAAGATTTTTTACGTCATTAATAGAAATGACTAGCATAAGGAGTATAAGAAGCGCAAAACTGATACCGTTAGCAATGAGTTGAGTTTTCATTGCTATAGGTGAGCCCTTAAGAGCTTCAATCCACACAAACAAGATGCGCCCCCCATCGAGTGCTGGAATGGGTAAGAGATTAATAATTGCGAGATTAATTGAAATAATCGCAGTAAAAGCAAGGAGGTATACCATACCAATAGTATAGGCATCTCCAACAAGGTTAACGATTCCCACAGGCCCCGAAACATTTGATAGATCTCCCTCACCGCGAATTGCGTCGCTAAATAGTCCCCAAAGACCCCCCACTGTTTGTACCGTTGCATTTATTGTCCACACAGCACCCTCGTATACTGCTCTATGAACTGGATAACGGAGGACTGAAACATCTGTTGAGCTTACTCCAATCGCTTTCTTACCGTCACTGCTCTCAAGGGTGAGTGACGTCGGCACGGAAACTTCTTTTTCTTCCCCCGCTCGCATGATAGAAAGAATAAATTCATCGTCTTCACTTTCGGAGATAAATGCACCCAGGTCTTCAGCTGATTCAATTTCGAGAGAGTTTTTCGTATCCTTAATACTGAGAAGTGTGTCACTTGGCAGGATTCCCGCACTATCTGCGGGCGAATCTGGAACAACGTACGTGACAATAGAACTTTCATTAATGACATACCGCTCATGACCTTCCTTTAGCTCGCTTGTTGCGCTGGGGTATCCAAACATGAGACAAATTGAAAATAGCAGCCACGCAAGGAGTATGTTCATAATAACGCCAGCTGAGAGTATGTATGTCTTTATGATGGGACTTTTCTTGGAGAAGTTTTCGTTATCAGGAAGACTTTCTTCTGTGTTTCCGTTTTCAGCCTCACCCCCCCTATCCTCTTCCCCGTTCTCACCAAGAAGTCGAACGTATCCACCAAAAGGTAGAGCGTTTAAGAGATACTGTGTTCCTCCAACGGTCTTCTTATAAAGCGTGGGCGGGAAGCCGAGCGCAAATTCAAAGACACGAACCCCGCTTCTTTTTGCAGCAATAAAATGACCAAATTCATGGACAAGGATAAGGAGGCTTAAGACCAGTAAAAAAATAATAATTGTCATATCTTCGTCGGATTACGTTGAAAGAATTTCTTTCTCTTTTCGTTCAAAAAGTTCGTTTAATTTTTCATTTGCCTCGTCAACTAGCTTTTGCATCTCAGCTTTCGAACGAAAAATCTCGTCCTCTGAAGCCTCTCCTTTTTTCTGCAGGTCTTGAAGTGTTCCAGAAACTGTTTCTCGTTCTTTTCGAACGCGTATACGAGCTTCTTCGAGTCTATCTTTTGCGAGTTTTACAAACTTTTCTTTTTGTTCTGTGGTGACCTGCGGAAAAAACACTCGCACACCAGCATCGTCTGATGAGATAGAGAGACCGAGATCTTTATCCTGAATTGCCTTTTCGATAGCTTTTATGAGACCCTTATCCCACACTGAAACCCGAAGGGCTCTTGGGCCTTCAAGCATAATCGTACCAACCTGATTCAAGGGCATGCGTGAACCGTATGATTCTACCGTAACTGAATCAAGAATTGCTGGAGAAGCCTCTCCCGTTCGAATACTCGAAAGCTCTTTCTTAAGCCAGTCTTCAGTTTCGTTTAGTATCGCCTTAAAATCGTTGAATGAATAACTCATAGAGGCATTGTAACACAATTAGTTCTCCTCTATGAACGGTAATCTAAGCGCCAATTCTTCTAGAAGGTACTTTGAGCTGGTTGAGTGGTTCATCACCAGATGTTTATAGTAGAGCGCAAGGGGTAGCGCTCGGTCCATATA
Organism: Minisyncoccota bacterium; assembly: GCA_040879625.1. Taxonomy (GTDB): domain Bacteria; phylum Patescibacteriota; class Minisyncoccia; order Phycocordibacterales; family JAXHMZ01; genus JAXHMZ01. The sequence goes on from JBBDJZ010000030.1 coordinate 14,044, forward strand.
CATCCCTGTTTGCCGTGTTTGTACGTATTCAGCAATTTCTTGCTCCAATCCAGCATAGAAACCTCCGAGAAGATTTTTGTTCTCAAGAAGCATTTTAATATATTCCAACCGATCCTTGTAGGGTGTTTTGAGAAAAAGAAAGCGTGACCGTTCTGGTGGGTCGAGGACAAGGGTAATGCATCGTGACTGAATTGTTTCAAGCAGAATGTCAGTACTTGGTACCACAAGTATAAAAGAAGTACCGCGTGCTGGTTCCTCAAGCGTTTTCAAGAGTGCATTTTGTGCCTCACGTGTACCTGCGCTGAAGCTAATGAAGTAGATTCGCCGCTCGTTTTTACCATTTCTGTTTTCAGTAGTTCTCGATATTTCTCTTGCGTGTCCTATCTTGAGTTTGTCAAAAATAAACCGCTGAACAAAACACACCTCGCTCGAGTGAATAGTAATAATACTTCTTTCAAGATTTTCTATTGCAAGCTCAAAGAGATTACCGTTTAGGTGAACGACGTGAGCGTGGTGGTGTGGTGAGTATCCTTTCATAATGAGCGACCCTGATGAGAGGTTTTCTTATAGACCTCGAGCTGTTCAAGCGCTACTCCCGCCCCCTTTGCAACACAAAAAAGTGCATCTTCTGCAACGAGCGCCCTTACTCCGGTTTGTTCAGTAACGTGCTTTGCAAGTTCGCGTAACTGAGATGATCCACCTGTGAGTACAATCCCTTTGTCCATAATATCTCCCGCAAGCTCCGGGGGGACCTCCTGTAGAACGTCTTTTATCGCTTTTGTTATTTCTTGCAATTCATCCTCAATCGCTACGGCCACATCGCTAGAACTAATTGTTATTGTTCGGGGAAGCCCCGTAACGAAGTCGCTCCCATGCACCTCAAGCCTCATTATTTTCTTTAGCTCTTCTGCTGTACCTACTTTAATTTTTATCTCTTCTGCTGTTTTTTCACCAATTGCCAACGCAAAAGTTCTTTTTATATAGGTAATGATGGCTGCGTCTATTCTGTTACCGGCGCATTTAATTGATGTTGAAGCTACTATTCCACCAAGTGAAATCACTGCAACGTCTGTTGTTCCTCCGCCGATATCGACTACCATGTGTCCACCTGCTTCATGAATAGGTATTCCTGCTCCAATTGACGCAAGGATGGGTTCTTTGACAATATAGACGTTTCCTGCGCCTGCTTTGAGCGCTGCCTCAATAACCGCTCGTCTTTCGGTTGAGGTTACACCTGCTGGTACTGAAATAAGAACCTCTGGCTTAAACAATCTCCACGAACCAATTGCTTTTTTTAGGTAATACCTGAGCATTATCTCAGTAATGCGATAATCAGCAATAACTCCGTCTTTAAGCGGTTTATAGGCAATGATTTCATTCGGTGTTTTGCCCACCATAAGTTTAGCTTCTGCGCCAACCGCAAGAACGGTACTCTGTCCTTCTTTAATCGCAACAACCGAGGGTTCGTTAAGAACAATCCCTCGTCCACGTAAAAAAACAAGGGTATTTGCAGTGCCTAGGTCAATACCCAGCTGAGGAGTAAGGAAGTTCATACTGAACCATCATAGCTTGAATCCCTTACTTTTCAAAGACCGGGATATAAAAGATTTTTTCATTATGCACACCCTCAGTATAGCGTATCTGCTATACTATATGCGTACTTTTATTATAACTTTTACACAATGAATACTAATAAAAACCTTCTACACATAGGGAGCCTTATCCGCAATCTCCGCAGAGAGCGAGAACTGACACAACAAGACTTAGCTCTTAAAATGGGAACTACACAAAGTGCGATTGCTCGAATTGAGAATGGCGAGCAAAACCTTTCAACAGAGATGTTGTCAAAAATTAGTGAGGTCTTAAATAGTGACATTGTCACCGTTTCAACCGGCGCACTTAACATTCAAGTTGAAGGTGGAAAAAAATTAAAAGGCGTTATTACAACGAAAACATCTAAAAATGCAGCGGTGGCGCTTATGGCGGCGTCTCTCTTAAACGAAAACACGACAACCTTAAAAAATGTTCCAAAAATTGAAGAAGTGTTTCGTTTGGTTGAGGTGCTTGAAAGCCTTGGTGTGGGTGTAAAGTGGTCTGGTGTTGATTTGATCATTACCCCACCCCGTGTACCTGAGATGATACGTCTCGACGGGCTCAACGCTGAAGCAGCGGTAAAAACGAGAAGCATTATCATGTTTATCGGACCGCTTATTCATATCTTCAAAAAATTCTTACTTCCGGAACCTGGTGGGTGTAAGCTTGGTAGTCGTACGGTTCGTCCTCATTTTTATGCACTTGAAGAATTTGGTGTTTCTATTAAAACAAAAGATTTTGACTATGAAATATCTCACAAAGGATTAAAACCAGCAGAAGTTATTCTCTATGAATCTGGAGATACAGTGACTGAAAATGCGCTCATGGCAGCTGCTAAGATTCCTGGTGAGACGGTTATTAAGTATGCATCTGCAAACTATCAAGTGCAGGATCTTTGTTTTTTTCTTGAACTTCTTGGAGTAACGATTGAGGGTATTGGAACAACGACATTGCGAGTTCATGGTGTGGAAAGAATAGATGTTCCAGTAAGTTACTACCTTTCAGAGGACCCGATAGAAACAATGCTCTTTTTAACCGCAGCGATTGTAACGAAATCTTCAATAAAAATTGAACGTTGCCCGATAGATTTTCTCGAGCTTGAACTGTTGAAACTTCAAAAAATGGGCTTTATATATGAAGCATCTCCACGCTATAAAGCTATGAATGGAAAAACAGATTTGGTTGACATAACCACACACCCGTCAAAACTTGTTGCACTAGAAGATAAAATCCATCCACTTCCCTACCCAGGACTCAATCCTGACAATCTTCCGTTCTTTACGGTAATTGCAACTCAAGCTGAGGGACAGACACTCATTCATGACTGGATGTATGAGAAACGCACTATTTACTACAAAGATTTAGACAAGCTTGGTGCTGATACGGTGCTTGTTGATCAGCACAGGCTCTACATTACAGGACCGACGAAGTTGCAAGCAGCGGAAGTAGTCTGCCCCCCTGCGCTTCGTCCCGGAGCGGTTGTGCTCGTAGGAATGCTAGCTGCACATGGAGTCTCAACACTCAGAAACATCTATAGCATTAATAGAGGGTACGAGGATATTATCAAGAGACTTAACGGTCTTGGTGCTAAAATTACTCTGTTACGAGAATTTTAACGAAAACTAGTTTCTCTGTCACGCTGTTATGAGAGGAGTTTGTCTATTTACAGCGCCTTTAATTCTAGTAGAATTGGGTACATGTTAGGCTTTATTTATTCAATAGACATACAATGAACAAGAAATTTATTCCATTTGCGCTTGTGATTGTGCTTGTGCTTGCCGGTATCGCGCTATGGCTTGGTTTGAGAGGAAGCGGAGGAAGTATTCGAGGTAATGCAGATATAACTGTGTATGCTCCTGAGGGAACAGAAATTATAGTTATAGAGTCAAACGAAGCCGTATCTGAGGAAGACGTGCTTGAGGGAGATACGCCAAACAGTGCAGAGACGTACAGGGTTGAGTCTTCAGGCGAGCTCTATCTGAATCTTGAAAACGGAACCTATGACATTCTTGGGAATAGAGGTGAAGAGTACTATCCATGGATAAAAGAAGTAACAGTCAGCGGTCTCTTTGCTACTGAGTTATATCCGTTTTTTCTTCCTGTGGAACCAACACTTGAAGTAACTACAGACGAAAATGCTCTAGAGGCATTTGCAGCCATTGCAACACTTCCGACTGCTGAAACGCCACGCGTAAACACAGAGGAAACCGCAGAAATGTACGTTGAGGGAAACACCGTGTTTATTAACTGGACAGGAGATGTTGCTCTCATGCCTGAGTTTATATGTCCAGGTGATAATGTTGAAGATTGTCAGCTCCAACCTTTTTACACCTTCAATACAAGTGTTGAAAATGTCGAGTTCTATGGTGAAAACGATGAACGTATCATTGCGGACTTAGGTCAAATTGTGGTTGTTGTTGAGCTCGATCGCCGTGGGACTCAAAATGTTCAACCCCTCTACATAGGAGCAAGTCCTATTGCCTTTAGAGTCGTTAATGAGGAGATTTACCTTTCTGAAGCAGGGGTTGTCTCAAAGGTTGTGCTCGAATAAGTTTTTACGGTATAAGGTGTTGAGAAAAACCACGAGGTTCTCGTGGTTTTTCTATTTGCTACAATGGTGGTTATGAGTAGGCAGATTTCATCTCTCCACATTGTCAGAGTATTGCCCATTGTGCGGGGCTTTAGAGCTTCAGAAGCGACATACTTTTCAACCAGCCCGTTTACTCCAGGTGCAATTATCTCGATTCCTTTTAGAAATAAGACGAAAAGTGCAGTAGTCATCAGTTCTGCAAGTGTCGCTGAAGAGAAATCACAAATAAAAAATGCAGATTTTGGTTTACGAAAAATTAAAAAGCAACAAGAACGCTTCATCTTTAATCCTTTATTCCTCGAGGCTGTTCATACTCTTGCGCTTCACTATGCAACAACCCCTGGAGAGGTTCTGAGTGCGCTCGTGCCCACTTCTATACTTGAGCATATAGAGATGAATACAATTTTTAGACCCGAATCTGTAACAAAAGTTTCATCTGTACATACCCAAGAGCGAATCTTTTTTCAGGGGTCAACAGACACACAGTTACAAGCAATACAAAATGAGGTACAAAAGACTCTTAAAAAAAAGGCATCAGTCCTCATACTGGCTCAAACAGTGGATGATGCAAAGAGAGTGTCTGATGTACTAACTCCACTCTTTCCAGAGAAGATTATTGAGGTTTCCTCTCGTCGTACAAAGAAAAATCAGCAAGAAGTATGGAGTGAGGCAGCGCTTAGTAAAACAGCTCTCGTGGCAATTGTTACTGCAAGTTTTCTTTCCATTCCTCTCACGAACCCGGGTCTCTGCATTATATATAAAAGCAACTCAAGTCTTTTCCACGGTCAGCGCAGGCCGTATCTTGATGCACGTGTTGCGCTTGAGATAATTGCAGAGAAATATCGAGCGTCAGTTATGACTACCGACGTCTTTATCCCTATTCGAGAAACAAAAGGAAAAAAATATTCAAAACTTGACTCTCTGCCCATAACAGCAAAGATTGAAATGGTTGATATGACCAAGACTGCAAAGACAACGGAAGAGCGCCTAAAAAACGATTTCGTACTACTCTCAAAAGAACTTCTTTCAAACACCAAGCAGGTTCTTCGGTCTGGAAAAAATGTCTTTTGGTTTGTTGCTCGTCGAGGTCTTTTTCCAGCGACTGTTTGTCGTGACTGCGGTACGGAGCACACCTGTCAGCAGTGCGGGTCTTCTCTTGTCCTACATGAGACAAAAGCCCCGAAAAAAGATGCCTACGAACTTGTAGGAAATGAAAACAGATTTTTCTTATGTCATCGTTGTGGTGAGCGAGAGGATACTCTCGTAACATGTCGTGCGTGTAACAGTTGGCGCCTCTTGCCGCTTGGAGTTGGCATCGACCGAGTCTATGAAAAAGCCTCAGAGCTTGGACTAAACCCTCTTATACTGTCGCAAGACCATACTCCTACCAAAAAAAGCGTGAAAGAGACTCTCGCGTTATTTTATGAACCACGCGAAGAAAAGGGGCGTCTTCTACTCGGAACAGACTTAGCACTACCCCACCTTGTCTCACCAGTTGCGCTCTCTTCGGTCGTTTCTGTGGATTCTCGACTCGCCCTGCCAAGTTATACGGCGGAGGAGTCTGCGCTGAAAACACTTCTCTCAATTGTGTCTTTGAGCAACGAATTTTTTCTCATTCAAACACGTCGTCCTGAGCATAGAATATTTAAATATCTTACCGGTAGAAATTTGAACTCTTTTAGGAAGGAAGAAGCAAATCTGAGAAAAACATTCGTATATCCCCCGTTTGGGACGTTGGTTGAGATTTCCTATACAGCAAAAAAATACCAGGTAGAAGAACGAATTAACTCAATTAGCAGAGACTTAGTGCAATACACCGACTCTGCAAGAGAAAAAATTACGCGCTTTCCACTCAGAGGAACAAAACAAAAAGGAGTATATAAAGGAAGCGTGGTGCTCAAACTCACGAGCTCGCTTAAGTCTAGAGCTACGCTGCGAAGCTACCTTGGGCGCCTTTCTCCTGATATACAGATTAGAGTCGATCCTGAAAACTTGTGGTAATATGCAAGAAAATGAGAAAAATACTTCAAAAAGACAATCCAAAGCTTCGTGAACGATCCCGAAAGGTGTCGCTGGAAGAAATTAATTCTCCATACGTTAAGAGCGTAATTTCTGATATGAAAGAAGCGATGCAAAACGAAGATGATTCTGCAGCAATAGCGGCCCCTCAAATAGGAGAGCTTGTTCGTATTTTTATAATTTCAAAATCAGTAGTTCCCAAAAAAAATGATGAAGAAAAACACGACCTTGTTTTTATAAACCCTAAAATTATTAAACATTCTCAGTCAAAAAGTGTTGTTGAGGAAGGGTGTTTATCTGTCCGCTGGCTTTATGGAGAAGTTAACCGGTACGAGAAAGTGACAATTGAGGCTCTTGATGAGCAGGGGGCGAGGGTCGTGTATGGTGCATCGGGTATTATTGCCCAGGCGTTTCAGCATGAAATAGACCACCTCAACGGTGTCCTCTTTATTGATAAAGCGACAAACATCCGCGATATTCCACCCGAAGACACCCACCATGAATAAGTCACCACGATTTGCATTTTTCGGCACTCCAGATTTTTCAGTTAAAATCTTGGAAGTACTTGATTCGCACGGACTTACTCCAGCGCTTATTGTGACAGCGCCCGACAGGGGGCGCGGTCGAGGTCAAAAAGTTACCCCGACTCCAGTCAAGCTGTGGGCTCTTAAGCAAAACATTTCAGTTGTTACGCCGGAAACACTAAAAGAGAATCATGAGTTTGCTGAATTTTTGAGAGACCTACATCTCGACGTTGCAATTGTTGCAGCTTACGGACTCATCATACCCTCCGCTGTTCTCTCTGCTCCGAAGCACGGTTCAATTAATGTTCATCCATCCCTTCTTCCTAAATATCGCGGAGCCTCCCCACTTGAATCTCAAATTTTAGCTGACGAAGACACCATGGGCGTAACCATTATACAGATGGATGAAAAAATGGATCACGGTCCTATTCTTTCGAGTCAAACAATAGAAAGACCTCGAAAAGTGCCAGACGCACTTGAGCTTGAAAAAGTACTTGCTCTTGCAGGGGGTGAGCTTGTAAGCGAAACAGTGGTTGCGTATCTCGAGGGTCGAATCGAACACACAGAACAGATTCACGAAGAGGCAACCTATACAAAAAAAATAGTGAAGGAAGATGCTTTGATTGACCTTTCTCGCGACCCTTACGAAAACTTTCTTAAAATTCAAGCATACAAGCGATTTCGGCCTCATTTTTTCCTTCAAAAGGGGGGTAAAAATATTCGTGTGGTGATAAAAACTGCTACCTATGATGCAAAAAATCACACGCTCAATCTGGAGCGTGTGATTCCCGAGGGTGGTAAAGAAATGCCTTTTTCTAAGTTTTAAGCTACTTACTTCTTCTGCCTATTCCTCGAATCATTTCTTTCATTTTAAGAGCCCCTCGTCTAAAGAAGTCGCGTCGCTTCTCTTTATCCTTGCGTACTTCTCGGGTGATTTGATCTTTCATTTTATCAATCGCAGCATAGAGCTCTGCTTCTTCTGCACTGTATCGATAGAGCTTTCCTCCTATTTGTAAATTAATCTCTGCTTTAAAAAGATCCTCAGCAGAATTTTTTGCATTTGTTGTCTTCCCTATTTCAATATCAGCAATAGGTTCTGTGTTTGGTGCGGTAATAAATTTTTCAACTTGAGCCATCTTTTTATCAAGATAATCACGAATTGAATCAGTCAGCTCTATGTTTGTAGTCTTGATGTTTATATTCATGCAACAGTTGTGTTAAGGAATAATCTCAAAAACTTTATTATGTTTTAAATGTCCACCGACCAATCTCAGGCGTGTGTGTGGATAGTGCTCTTTTAAAATATCGAGAACACGTTTGTTTGCCTGCCCTTCGATTGGTGGCTCACGTATATACATTGTAAACGCATCTTTCCCACCTTCTCTTACAAGTTCGTACTTAGAATTCGGATATACTTTTACTTTTATATGCATCTCCGTAGATAGCTCTATGGTACCACAAAGAGACGCAATATAAAGGCTTCACTTTTGTCTATAATTTTGATATGATTTTTG
>JBBDJZ010000031.1:0-3464 GCA_040879625.1 Minisyncoccota bacterium
TTGTTGAAAAACTTGTTACGAAAGCGCGAACAGCTGAAAAGAATCCGCTTGCTACGAAAAGACTTCTTCTTTCACGATTAGGTGGCGATGAACAGACGGTGCTCAAACTTGAAAAGGATATTGCTCCGAAGTATAAAGACAGAAATGGTGGATATACCCGTATCTTAAAACTTCCACAGAGAAGCAGTGACGCAAGTGAAATGGCCATTATAGAATTTGTATAAGTAATATGAACTACACGATTGATGCAGAGGGACGAAAACTAGGGCGCGTGGCAACTGAAACTGCCATGATTCTTATGGGTAAGAACAAGGCTACGTATAAACCAAACGTAGCTCCAAACATTAAGGTTGTTATCGAGAATGCTTCGAAACTTTCACTCTCAGAAAAAAAGAAAGAAGATACTCTCTATACCCGCTACTCTGGTTATCCGGGTGGACTAAAGGTTGAAACACTTGGATCGGTTGTGGAAAAGAAATCATACGGAGAAATCTTACGAAGAGCTGTGTACGGCATGCTTCCTGCAAACAAACTCAGAAAGATAATGCTTTCAAACCTTACAATAAAAGAATAAGCATATGGCAAAATCAGCAGATATAAAATATATTGAAGCAGTCGGTCGCCGTAAGCGCGCTGTTGCTCGAGTACGCATGACACCCGCTTCAAAAAACGAAATTGTGGTTAATGGTAAAAAACTTGAAGAAGCGTTTACTATTACCGATCTTCAAAAAGACGTTCTTTCTCCACTCAGGGTTCAGGGTGTGGTAGAAACATATTCTATTTCTGCAAAGGTTAGCGGTGGGGGAATTGCCTCACAAGCTGAAGCAATTCGTCTTGGAATTTCGCGTATTCTTGTAGAAACAGATGCTAATCTTCGCTCTGTACTAAAAAAAGAAGGATATCTAAAGCGCGACCCCCGCAAAAAGGAACGAAAGAAATTTGGACTTCGTAAGGCACGCAAAGCTCCACAGTGGTCTAAGCGCTAACCGCTTTAGTGTGCGGTTTCCTGTTGCAATTCCTCTTTACTCGTTATGCTAGACATACGGATTCCGAATAACACAGGATTCATTTGGTCGTAGACTTAAGCGAAACGTTTTTATTACTGTTGAGTCTTAAACTACTGAGTATGAAAAAGAGGCAAAAAAAAGTTGAAGAAAACATTGACGAAGGTGAAGTTGAGTTTTATAATAACGATGATTCTCATGACTTCAGTTTTGATACTGAAGAAGACTTTAGTGAAAAAGCTGAGGACACGATAAAAAAGCTAAAGTCAAAGCTCAAAAAATCAGAGCGAGAAAAAATTGAGAACCTCACTGGTTGGCAACGTGCAAAAGCTGACTATATAAATTTAAAAAAACGCTCTTCTGAGTCGGGTGAACGAACAGAACGTTATGCGAAGCAGGAGGTTATTCAGAATTTCTTTCCTGCACTTGAAAGCCTCGAACACGCCATGAAGGGTGAAAGCTGGGACGATGCTGATGAGAAATGGAAAGAGGGTGTTCTTTCAATCTATCGACAGTTCCTCTCTGCACTGACGAGCAATGGTGTAGAAGAGGTGGGAGAAAAGGGCGAACCTTTCAACCCTCATATACATACATCTGTCTCAGTGATTACTACTGAAGAGCAGGAAAAAGATCACACAGTTGCAGAAGTACTTCAAAAAGGATATCGCTTTACAACAGGAGAAATTATTCGCTCGCCCAAAGTTGTTGTGTTTCAAAAGTCAGAGTAGCGCATTATTAATCATTATTCGTACTAATACATAACTTTCTATGACAAAAATTCTTGGAATCGATCTTGGAACTACAAACTCAGCAATGGCTGTAATAGAAGGTGGTGAGCCCGAAATTATTGAGAATGCTGAAGGAAACCGTACCACGCCTTCAATAGCGGCTATTTCAAAAACGAATGAACGCCTTGTTGGTCTCATAGCAAAACGACAGGCTGTGACAAACCCTAAAAATACTATCTATGGTATTAAGCGCTTTATGGGGCACGCATACGAAGATAAAGAAGTACAGCGCGATAAAGAAACCGTTCCGTTTGAATCAGGCGCTGCCGACAACGGAGCTGTTCAGGTAAAACTTGGTGAGAAATGGTACACACCAGAAGAGGTGTCGGCAATGATTCTCGGTAAGTTAAAAGCTGATGCTGAGGCAAAACTTGGGGAAAAGATAACCGAAGCAGTTATTACCGTACCTGCGTATTTTAATGATAATCAAAGAAAAGCAACAAAAGATGCGGGCAAAATTGCTGGCCTTGATGTAAAGCGAATCATAAACGAGCCAACAGCTGCAGCTCTTGCGTATGGTTTTAACAAAAAGAAGGATGAGCAAATCGTAGTGTATGACTTCGGTGGTGGTACGTTTGACATTTCTGTTCTTGAAGTTGGAGACGACGTCGTTGAAGTAAAGTCAACGGACGGCGATTCACACATGGGTGGCCGAGACATTGACCAAAAGATTGTGCGCTATCTCATTGAAGAATTTAAAAAGGAGTCCGGCGTTGATATTTCTAAAGACCCCCTTGCGCTCCAGCGCCTTGATGAGGCAGCTGAAAAAGCAAAGCTTGAACTATCCAGTTCAACTGAAACCGAGGTAAACATTCCATTTATCACCTCAACCGCAGAGGGCCCACAGCACCTTCTTATCAAATTCAACCGTTCTAAGCTTGAAGGGCTTGCTGAGGAGTTTATCACTCGTTCAATCGAGATTACCAAACGAGCAATCGAAGCGTCTCCGTTTAAGATCGAAGATATTGATGAAATCGTGCTTGTTGGTGGACAGACACGCATGCCCGCAATCTATCAGGCAGTCAAAGACCTCTTTGGTAAAGAACCAAATAAGTCCATTAATCCTGATGAGGTGGTGGCGCTTGGTGCTGCAATTCAAGGGGGAATTTTGCAGGGAGATGTGAAGGACGTGCTACTTCTCGATGTGATACCGCTTTCCCTTGGAATTGAAACAATGGGAGGAGTTGCAACAAAATTGATTGAAAGAAACACCACTATTCCCGCATCTAAGTCACAAGTATTTTCAACGGCTGCTGATAATCAAACATCAGTTCAAATTCACGTGGTACAAGGTGAGCGTCCAATGGCAAGTGATAATAAGTCCCTTGGACAATTTATCCTAGACGGCGTTGCTCCTGCTCCACGAGGCGTACCCCAGATTGAGGTTTCGTTTGATGTGGATGCCAATGGAATCCTTAAGGTTGCAGCGAAAGACAAAGCAACGGGAAAAGAGCAGTCAATTCGTATTGAAGCAAGCTCAGGTTTGTCTGATGAAGAAATTGAAAAGATGAAAACTGACGCAGAGACACACGCTGACGAAGATAAAAAAAGACAGTCTGAAATCGAGGTAAAAAATACCGCCGATCAGCTTCTCTATACGTCAGAAAAAGCTCTGAGGGATAACAAAGAAGCAATTCCTGCCGAGCTTGCAACTTCGATTCAGGAAAAAATA
>JBBDJZ010000032.1:0-3442 GCA_040879625.1 Minisyncoccota bacterium
GTCGACCGATTTCTTCAGCAATGGAGCGAACATAGACACCGCTTCCAACGTGCATATCAACAGAAAGAAAAACTCGGGTGTGTTCTGCGTTTGAGGTACAGGCGAGCAGCGTAAGTGAATAAATACTCATAACCCGTTTCGGCGGCGTAATTATTTCACCTCTGCGTGCACGGGCATAGAGTGGTGCGCCTGCTTTTTTCACTGCTGAGTATATGGGAACAGGTAGCTCAATTTCTCCCGAGAGACTCTCGAGCACTCCGAGCACATCTTTTTCTTCCACCTCATCAAGCGCAACGTTTCTTTCTTCAAGCACGTCACCTTCTTTATCTCCCGAGGCGGTCCGCTCCCCAAGTTCAATCTCCACTCGATAGACCTTATCAAGGCCTACATAGTCTGCCAACTTTTTTGTTCCTTCTTGTATGCCAATGAGCAACAGTCCCTCCGCGAGAGGGTCAAGTGTACCCGCATGCCCCATTTTACGAATATTAAGTTTCTTACGCAGTTGTCGAATGACATCAAACGAAGACATTCCTCGAGGTTTATAGACGAGTACGAGAGTGCTGTCTCTTGGTGTTGGTACCATATCGTTAGGCAAAAAGTCTGATAAATCGGAGCTCAGCATAGGTGACATCAATATCTTTCTTCTCTAGCTTTCTCATTACTGGAGTGAGCGCTTTATCTTTACTCTTTTTAAAAAGAGCAATGACTTCATCTGCATACTCCATGCGAGGTGTTAGGTGGGTAATATCAATAGACTGACCACTTTCAAGTAATTTTTCTATATGACTAATAATTGTTTCCTCTTTTAGATTGCGAGCAGCTGCCATTTCTTTGAGTGAAAGTTTTTTCTCTAGGAGCTCTCGCGTAACTTCAATAGTAGGGACTTTTTCTTTGACGGTTTTATCTGATAATTCTTTTTTATTCTTCTCAATCTTTTTTGTATCAATACTTCCGCCCATTCTTAAAATACATGAGTGTGCCATTTTTTCGCGTGTACCTAAGTCTATTAGAGAGAGCCGAAGAGACGCAGCTTTTGAGCGTCTTTTAAACTGCACGTCAGCAGAGAGTGCTTCAGGACTCACCTCAAGGGCGCGATTATTAATACCACTTAAAAAAATTCCGTCGATAGAACGAACTCGAGAAAGCGCGACATACCCCTGCCCTGCGACAAATGTTTTTGAAAGGTCAATTTCTGCAGCGTCGAGCGTCATGCCCTGACTTTTGTGTACCGTTATTGCCCACGCAAGACGCAGTGGTACTTGCGTTATCTCAGCCTTGCTTCCACCATCCGGATCTGAGTTCCAACTTACGGGATCAGCACTAATAACTTTTCCGTTATTAAGTTTAACCCTCGGAGTATTGTTCTGTACGGCAACAACAGAACCAAGCGTTCCATTTGCGTAGAATCCCGCGGGGTCATTTTTGACGAACATGACCCGCGCTCCGATTTTTAATCGAAGCGTTTCGGGAGCAAGGCATCCTTTTTGAAGCGCTTCAACTGCCCGCCGTGACCCTTTGGTGTACATAGAGAAAGTATATTCTTTACCCTTCAGTGAGGCGAGTTCATCGTCGTTTATTCTATCTACATCGATGTTGTGGGTGTAAAGCTTGGTAGTTTCGAGATTTTTTGGTGGCTTTTTATTCAATCGTTTCTCAAGCAGTTTCTTCACTTTTTCACCTGCCGTGCCTGAACGTATGTTTTCTAAAATCGAAGAAAAGTCGCCTCCGACTTCTTTTTGGCGATGCTGACTTTCGAGGTAGCAGACGACAGGCGGAAACTCACTCCATACTCGTGACCTAAAGGCATACTGGACATCACCATTTCTATTGATCGGCGGTAGTTGAAAGAAATCACCAGTAAAGACAACCTGCATTCCACCAAATGGTTCTTCTCGACGCTTCATGTGTCGCGCAATCTCATCAACCATATCCAACTGTTGTGCTGAGAGCATAGAAATCTCATCAATAACAAGCACGTTCGTTTCTTCGTATTTTTTCCAGAGAGCTTTTTTCTGTTCAAGGTTTTCGAGGTCATACTCGGTGAGTGAATCTTTTACCCCCATACCGGACCACGAGTGAATCGTTGTTCCTTCGATATGCGTCGCGGCGATTCCCGTCGAAGCTGTTACGGCCACACGTATTCCGCGCTCACGAAGAAACGAAACGTAGCGACTGAGTACATAGGTTTTACCCGATCCTGCGGGGCCGGTTAAATACACACTGTGCCCGAGTTTTAGTATGTCGAGTGCTTCTTCTTGAGTCATGGCACTAGTATAGCAAACGAAGTACTCGTTAGGGCCAGTATCCTTATATGTAAACAAGAAACCACATCAAGGTTGAACCTTGGTGTGGTGGCTAAAAACAAGGGTCGTACGGAGGTTCAACCTTGGTACGCGTGAATCACTGCGCCCCATTTACAATAGAGAACCGTAGAGGTCACCATAGGTACTCAAAAAATATGGGATCGCGATGAGAAGTCCAATAAGTGGTAGGAGAAAAAAGAGGAGCGAGGCAATAAGTGACCAAAGAAAATACTTACGCATCGTATTAACTAAACGCAAAAGTGTATCTGTCTTTTTTTCTAGCTCTTCAATTTTTAAGAGAATTTTTTCTTCCATAGCAGTAGTATACCATTAGAAAATTTTGCTATATATCCTGAACGCGCTCAATTCTGATTGCCCCAACAACATCAATCTCTTTTTCCTTTCTGGAAACAACGACGTCCCCCATTATACGCAGTGTATCCCCTCTCTGTATAGTTCCCTCTGGTCCAGCACGTTCAATATCTAATAGCTCGTATAGTTCTCCTTCAAAGGTTTTAAAACCGTAGATACAATCCTGCATATTTGCGCGGGCGGTTTTTTGGGGCAGACACAAAACAGTCCCGTCACGCATAACGTTTTCCTCAATTAGAATATCGCTTCGAGTCGCAAGTGCACGCAGATCTGACACCTTGAGTGTTCCGCTTCTCCACGCATTGAACCCAACAATCACGAGAGAGAGTAAAAGAAAAGCACTAAAGAAAAAAAGCGTTCTTTTCATGGTTCCTTCTATTTAAACAAAATGAATCAAAATATGCCAGCCTTAAGAAAAAGACACCGTGCGCGAGACGGTGTCTATCGTCAGAACAACAGAGTTTGTCCTCTGAGTATCTAATCCAGAGTTTGTAAACCCATCTGATGATGGCCAGTAGGGTAGGCTCGGAGGGAGTTGGCCCTAATCCCTCGTCATTGCCGGGGTATGCGACCCCAGATCTACAGACTCGCGCTCCTCCCTGGGATCGTTCTGTCAAAATAGCATTAAAAATACCTTTGTCAAACGTTGCCTGGTGAAACTCTCTACTCCTCGCGATATACTCAAAGCGTTGACCAAATTTTTAAGGAGTGAAACGACTATAAAAATGGAAATGCCACAGTGACGCGACTTTGTTTTCTTATGAACC
>JBBDJZ010000033.1:0-16899 GCA_040879625.1 Minisyncoccota bacterium
CAAAAGTGTATACTAAATACGGATTTATTGGATAAGTTAGAACCATGAACAGAAATATAATCCTGTATATCCTTATAGCACTTCTTGTTGTAGTGGGTGGAACGTGGTATGCACTTTCTACGCGCTCAATTGATGAAGGGGCCGGGAATGACCTAACGGAAGAAGATCAAGATGCAGACATGGATGATGAGGGTGGAGAATCTGATAACGAAGATGCTGATGGTGGGAGTGCTTCAAACGGAAGCACAGACACGGGTACCGGCACTTCTGTAAATGGAGGAACATCTGATGATTCTATTGAAAACGGAGGCACTGTTTCGCCAGGAACTGGTGGAGGAGAGTCAAACGGAGACGAGGAAGGAGAGGTGGGCGTAGGAGGTAGTGAAACGTTGTCTCCCGAGAGACAGCAAATTGCATCTGAGCTCAACCTTCAGCTTGAAATCGTAGGGTCTATCGTAACTATTATAGGGCTTCAGCTCGAAAATGGTGATATGTCAGTGGACGATGCAAGCAATCTTTTAGTGGAAGTTACGGAAGTCGTAGATCTTCTAGAAGACACCGTCGAGATGTATCTTGCGCTTTAACCAAAAAAAATAAACTCAGGGAGATGATATGACGTGTGTGCAACTTCATATCTTCTACCCAGAGTTTATTTTTTTTATATATAGAGCGATATTTGAAATAGATCATTCCTTAAAACCTCTTAATTTTTTTAGAATATTCATAGTAATTTTGATACACTAATGAATAATCACATATGGAATTCTTGTCGACACAGCTTTCAAGGATGAACAAGCAAACTATTATTATAGTGGTGTTGCTTAATTTCCTCACGCTCATACTAATACTTGGGGCATTCAGCCTCGTTGTACGTGATCGTTTCGAGGCGGGCGGTGTGAGTGAAGAATCTCTTGTGGTGGGTGTTGTTTCCGAAGCTGAACCCGCTGTCGTGTCAATTATTGCAAGAGCCAATGTTCCTCGAATAACCGAGGAAGAGCGGAGGTTGCTTGAATTTTTTGCACCCGGATTTACTTTGCCTGAGGAAGGGGCAACTCGAGAAGTTGGAGGTGCTTCGGGTTTCTTTGTGACAAGCGATGGTCTTATTGTTACGAACCGTCACGTGGTTGAAAATGAATCACTTGAATATCGTGTCGTAACAAGTGACGGTAAGATGTTTGACGCAGAGGTTCTCGCAAAAGACCCCATCTATGATGTCGCCATTCTCAAAGTAGATATACAGGGGGCACCCCACTTAGGGTTTGGTGATTCGAGTACGATTAGGCTTGGCCAAACAGTACTTGCGATTGGGAATGCTCTTTCTGAGTTTGCTAACAGTGTCACGAAGGGCATTGTTTCAGGGCTCTCTCGTTCAGTTGTTGCGAGTGGCGTTGGTGGGCAGACTGAAATGCTCGAAAATGTTATTCAGACTGACGCAGGAATAAATCCTGGCAATTCAGGTGGCCCATTACTTAACCTCTCAGGACGCGTTATTGGAGTCAATGTCGCGGTGGTAAGTGGTTCTGAAAATATTGGGTTTGCGTTACCTGCAAATTTGGTGAAGTCGATAGTTGATTCTGTTATTGAAACGGGCGAAATTGTCGTGCCGTATATTGGAGTGCGCTATGTTGTACTTGGTCAAAACATGTTCGAAGCTGAGGAAACTACAGTATCAGATGGTGTTCTTGTTACGAGGGGCGGTCAAAATGAACCAGCAATTATACCGGGCTCTCCTGCAGAAAAAGCAGGAATACAAGAAGGTGACATTATTACACATTTTAATGGTACTCCTATAGATCAAAAAAATTCATTTTCGCGACTCATCCGCGAAGCGGGTATTGGTGAAAGTGTTGTTATTTCAATTTTGCGAGATGGTAAGGTTATCGAGCGACCTCTTGTGCTTGAGCGAGTTCCTCAAAATGGTTTGCGTTAAACATCTTTATGAAAAGCTTCTTCCTTTCGTCATTGTCTTAAAAGTAGATTCATTATGGGCTCGAGAAATGGAAAATGTTTATATACGCTCAGAGTGGTACACCGACGCAGAGAGAACGACAATGAGCGTTCCCTATTTCTATCGTTCCTTTACTAGCTTCAATACGGCTGCAGCTTCAAGCTACTCGCCTCCATCCGCGAGCGCCAGTTCCGGCGGTGGCGGAAGTTGGTAGAGGGGGGGGTAAATAAAATGTGCGCAGAGTCTTCTACTCTGCGCACTTTTAGTTTGTGGAAACAAACCTGTCTACATTGAGTAAGCAATGAAAGCCTCCTTCATGCGTGGATTAGATGTGGATCACCCCCTCTCAGCTGGTCAAACGCGTGGTTTGAAGGCTACGTCGTACTGACGAGGAGTATGTGCTCACATCTTCCTCCTTTCCAGGAAAGATCTTCCTGTCATAAGTATACAAAAAATGAGCCTTTTTTAATCCACAGGTACGAAGACATTTTTAGAAGCGATTAGCCAGAGTGCTACTAAAAACCAAAATATGGCTCTAATAATGGTTGTTTTATGCTTCAGAGCGATATATAATCGTTTTTTTCTGTCAAGAGGGGACTTGTCAGAACTTATTGACCCCAAGCAACACTCTCGGTATACTGCTTGACAGCCTTACAGAAGTGTGAGGTTCTACACTCAACAAACTTAATTTCAGTACATGAAAACAATACACAAATTAGCGAGAGGTGCATTTAGCCAGTATGCTCACGTGGCGAAAGCCTGTTCGTATGGAGCTGTTGCTATAACGCTTGCCGGAGGACTTGGTGCAGGCCTCGCCTCTCTTGATGACGATATTCCCATACGTCTGACAGTTGATGAGGCTGTAGAGGAAGAAACAAGTGAAGAACTTGCTTTGAGCCTTGAAAGTACCGAATCAACTGTTGCTACTACCGAAAAGTCTTTAAAAAAGGTTGTCACACAAGAAAGTGCGCTTGAAGTTAAAAATCAGGTTGCCTATGTTTCAACAAAAACTGACCCCGCTGTTGAAATGAGGGTATACGCTTATTTTGCGGATATTCCTGAAATGATTTATGTGGCACAGTGTGAATCAACTTTTCGTCATTATGGTGCTGATGGAAATGTCCTGCGAGGAAATGTGGTAAGTTCCGACGTGGGCGTTATGCAGATTAACGAATATTATCACCTTGATCGAGCGCGTTCGCTTGGATATGATGTGCATACTCTTGAGGGAAACCTTGGATATGCGCGGTTCCTCTATGAGGAGCAGGGACTTCAGCCGTGGAGTGCTTCAAGGCCCTGCTGGTCAAGTAAGCATGCCGTAGCGCAACTATAAACTAAAAAGCCCCACCTTTACAGGTGGGGCTTTTATATTACTATACCTATATATGACACTAAGGAACACCCAACCAACTGAACGCAGTTTCTTTTTCTTTGCTTCTTTTGGAGCTGCTAGCTTACTCGCTCTTGTGGCAAGCTCACTTCTTTCATTTCTTTTTTCAGTTTTCGGTACACACCTATCACTTTCTGCAAGTTTGTGGATATTTTTATTTCTTTTTCCTGCTGCGCTTGCGTTCTCTTCATCGGTTATTGCCTCAAAACTAGAATCTGTAGAAATGCCACATCTAATCTATACCATTATTGTTGGGTATGGCGCATACTCACTCATTTCTCTCTTCATCCTTCTTCTTGGAGGAAGAAACGAGCCTGCTCTATGGACGATTCTGATTCTTACATTAATTTCTGTTGCGCTTTTTAACACACAAACATTTTTGACTCGGTTAGGACCGAGCGAGAGCGCTCCCAATGTAGTAGAATCGCCGTCCCGTGAGTTAGGTGCGCGCCTCTCCACGCTTCCTATAAAAATTACTTCTCCTTCAAAGGAGGAAGAAGAGAACACGGGGCTAATTTTTTCAATTAAGAAACAAGAAGAAGGTATCGTAATAGTTGATACAACCGAGGGTGATGTGCGTGGTGGTGAGGGTGGTGAGGGTGATGAGGTTATAACTCTCGGCCCTCGAAGTTAGTAGATGCAAGAAAGTTTATTCGTTAATATTTTTAATACAGTATGTTTGAGTTTATCACTTTAAAAATAGTGTATGTCACTCTTCATGTTTTCGGGGTTGCGATTGGAGCTGGAGCAGCATATATGAATGATATTATTTTCATGTCTTCAATGAAAGACAGGGTACTTTCCAGTGTAGAAATTCGAATTTTAAGCCTTCTCAGCAAGGTCGTTTGGTTTGGCCTCGGACTCCTTGTTGTCTCAGGGATACTTCTCTTTTTACTTGATCCAGTAACATATTCTGTATCCACAAAATTTTTAGCAAAAATGACCATAGTGGCCGTGCTTCTTATTAATGGTGTTGTTTTTCATAGGGCACATCTCCCCCTTTTAAAAAGCATAGAAAACAAAGTTCTGACGAATTATTCTCGATTTCAGAAGGGCAGCTCGCTACTTGTAGTAAGTGGAGCTATTTCAATTGTTTCATGGTCGTTCGCGATTTTGTTTGGAGTGTTACGGGTGATTCCGTATTCCTATGTAACCATTATGTCTGTATACGTAGGTGTTATGTGTGTTGCTATTGGAGTAGCGCTCATTGTGAGAAAAAAATTCTTAGCGCGCGCCCGTGTTTAGTGAGCTAGTTAAGCGAAGATAAAAATCGATCACGTTCTGCTCCCATAAGTACTCGACACTCTCCCTCCTTCAAGTTCCCAAGGGTAAGCGTTCCAATACGAATGCGTTTGAGGTCGCGCACTGCATAATTTAAAGAATCGGTCATTCTACGAATTTGATGCTTTTTCCCTTCAGTGAGAATAATTCTAATCGTTGTCTCGTTCATGGTTTCTACCTTTGCTTTTCGTGAGGTGAGTCCACCTTGGAGGTGTACACCCTGACTCATTCGCTTAATAAAAAAGTTACTGACAGGTTTATCAACTTCAACAATGTATTCCTTTTCGTGATGAGCGCTCGGATTAAGTAGTTTATCAACAATAAGTCCGTCGTTTGAAAGAAGCATAAGTCCGTGAGACGCGCGATCAAGTCTTCCTACAACCGCTAGGTTTTTATTCTGTAGTTGTTTGGGTAGCAAGTCGGCAACCTCCTTTTGTCCTGGGATGGGATTGTGGCTGACAACGCCTACTGGTTTATTGCACAGCACGTACAAGCGCTCTTCCATCGCGGTGAGTGATCGTGAATCAACTGCAACTTCATCTCCTTCTTGCACGAGTTCACCAAGCTGTGCCGTCTTGCCGTTTATTGCCACATGACCACGTTCAATCATCTCATCGGCTTTTCGTCGTGATGCCACCCCTATGTCTTTAAGGTATTTATTTATTCTTACTGGAAAATCGCTCTTTTTCATAGTATAAATAGATGATGACATAGTGTCAGATTGAGCAAGGTTTTACAACTGTCGAAGCCTTACTCCCACGGTCTTTATATGAAGAAAACACTTCTTACACTTTTCCTATTATATGCAGCGTTCATTATTTTGGGCTTTGTTCTTCAACAAACACTCCTAAAAAACACTTCCTATTATCAAACAATGCAGTCAGCTGGGACGCGTAAAGAGGTCATGCTTCGTGAAGACTTTATTCTTGGCAGTTCGGAAGAGGTCTCGTTCTCGCTCGACGCCCTTTCCATCTCAAGTTACGTGCTAGAGGTTGAAGATCGCGCGACTGGGGGCGGAGCTACGGCAGAACTCGGAGATACTATTACCGTACATTACACCGCGACGTTTGAAGACGGTGCCGTGTTCGATTCATCGCGTTCTCCCGGGAGAAAGCCTTTTCAGTTTGAGTTGGGCGCAGGGCAAGCAATTCCTGGATGGGACGAGGGAATTCCCGGGATGCGGGTTGGAGGAATTCGGTTACTCAAGATTCCCCCACTTTCAGCCTACGGAATGAAAGACTACGGCTCAATCCCTGGTGGATCTACTCTCTACTATGAGATAGAACTTTTAAGTGTATTTGATTAACCATTGTATGAAAGCGACAGTATTTGTAATAGAAAAGCGTTTAACTGACGCAAAAGGGAAACCTTTGGGTGGTCGGGTGGGTACGCTTAAAACTCCTCACGGAACAATTCAAACACCCGCGTTTATTCCTGTTGGTACAAAAGCAACCGTGAAAGCATTGACGATTCCGGATATAGAGGGAGTGCGTGCACAAGCAGTGCTTGCAAACACCTACCACCTCTATCTACAGCCAGGAGAGTCTCTTATTGAAAAAGCGGGAGGGCTTGGTTCGTTTATGGGATGGAATGGTCCTACGTTTACTGATTCAGGCGGATTTCAAGTTATGTCACTTGGTGGCTCGTTTGGCACGGGGCTTAATAAATTTATGACACGCGCCGAGCTTGAAACATCCGGCGGGCGAAAGCGAGATTCGGCGTTAACAAAGGGGCAGTTATCTCGCGTTTCCGAGGACGGCGCAGAGTTTCGTTCCTACCTAGATGGCTCAGTACATTTTTTTTCGCCGGAACGTTCTATGGAAATTCAGCATAAACTTGGCGCTGATATTATATTTGCCTTTGACGAATGTCCACCAGCAGACACTACAAAAGAGTATCAAAGGATAGCGATGGAACGCACTCATCGCTGGGCTGAGCGCTCGGCGACGTATCATTATTCAAAAGAGGCTTCTAAAAAACAGGCGCTCTTTGGTATCGTACAGGGAGGAAGTTTTGAAGACTTGAGAATAGAAAGTGCGCAAGAAATACGAAGTCTTGGTTTTGAAGGGTATGGTATCGGCGGATCATACATGAAGGAAGATCTCCCTGATATGTTGAGAGTGACCTGTAGAGAATTAGAAGAAGAAAAACCTCGGCATCTGCTCGGTATTGGAGAGCCTGAAGATTTCTTTGTGGGTATAGAAAATGGAGCTGATACGTTTGATTGTGTTTCTCCAACGCGACAAGCTAGAAACGGAAGTATTTATACATCAAAAGGGCGCCTTAACCTTAAAAATGCCAAATATAAAGAGGACTTCTCTCCTCTTGAAGATGGGTGTGATTGTTATACGTGCAAAAATCATAGCCGTGCGTATATCGCTCACCTTTTTCGTGCAGGAGAAATGCTTGCCGCAACGCTTTCTACCATTCATAACGTGCGTTTTGTTATCCGGCTTGTTGAAGAAATTCGAAGCTCGATACTTGATGAGTCGTACTGGAGTTTTAAAGAAAATTTTCTTTCTCACTATACACAAGCTAAAAAATAGAACTTGGAAATTACCTAGGTTTCACATACAATCAACCCACCATGAAAGGAACGTTTACTCTTACTTCTGAATATGAACCCGCCGGTGATCAACCTCAAGCAATTGAGGAGATTGTCTCTGCGCTCAAGCGCGGCGAGAGCGACGTGACACTTCTTGGTGCCACGGGAACAGGGAAGACCTTTACCACTGCAAACGTTATCGAAAAAATACAAAAACCAACCCTTGTTATTGCGCACAACAAAACATTAGCTGCTCAGCTGGCGCAAGAATATCGAGAGTTTTTTCCGAACAATGCAGTTCATTACTTTGTTTCGTACTACGATTATTACCAGCCAGAGGCGTATATGCCGATTTCTGATACGTATATAGAAAAAGAGGCGATGATTAATGAAGAGATAGATCGTCTGCGTCATGCCACAACACAGGCTCTCCTGACGCGAAAGGATGTGATTATCGTAGCGTCCGTTTCCTGTATCTATGGACTTGGGTCGCCTAAAGAATATGAAAAAAAGAACTTTCGAATTGATATCGGTTTGAATATTTCTCGAGGGGATATCATCCGAAAACTTATCGACGTCTACTTTACGCGAACGAATGCAGATCTTCTGCCGGGAACCTTTCGAGCCGTAGGTAATACTGTTGAAGTTATGCCCGTTAATGAACGAATTATTTATCGGTTGAAACTCCTTGGTTCTCAGGTTGAGCGTATTGATAAGATTGACGCAACGACTCGCGAAATTGTAGATACTCCCCGAACCATCTTTCTTTTCCCTGCAAAACACTTTGTAACAGAAAAAGAAAAGCTTGATTCCATTGTAGCTGGCATTGAGGAAGAACTTGCGGCGCACATTACAGAGCTCGAAAACCAAGGAAAAATCTTAGAGGTGGAACGCATACGCCGGAGAACGCGACACGACCTTGCGCTTATTAGAGAGATTGGGTACTGCAATGGAATTGAAAACTATTCGCGGCATTTTTCGGGGAAAAATTCCGGAGACCCGCCAGATACACTCCTCTCGTATTTCCCACACGACAAAGACGGAACCCCTGACTTTTTAACCGTGATTGATGAAAGTCATGTCACCATTCCCCAAATAGGTGGAATGTTTGGTGGTGATAAGTCACGAAAGAAGACCTTGGTTGAATACGGATTTCGACTTCCTTCTGCTAAAGACAATCGGCCACTTCAGTTTGAAGAGTTTGAAGAGCGTACAAACCCAGTCGTCTATGTATCTGCAACCCCGGGTCCCTATGAAAGAGAAAAATCAACAACGATTGCTGAGCAAGTTATTCGACCAACGGGTCTTGTTGATCCGGTAATTGACGTGCGCCCTGTCACGGAAACGGGTGGCTTCCCGGGGCAGATAAAGGACTTCATTAGCGAGGCAAAGGAGGCAATAAAAAAGGGCGAGCGAGTTATTGCAACCACTCTTACGAAGCGAATGGCAGAAGATTTAGCAGAATATCTAAAAGAAGGAGGCATACGAGCAGAGTATTTACATAGTGAAATAAAAACAATAGATCGTATTGATACCATTACCAACTTTAGAAAGGGGGAGTTTGATGTGCTCGTGGGAGTAAATCTCTTGCGTGAAGGTCTCGACCTACCTGAATTAGCACTTATTGGCATTCTCGATGCTGATAAGGAAGGATTTTTGCGCTCGGAAACATCTCTCATTCAAATCATCGGCAGGGCCGCACGAAACGTCAATGGTAGGGTTATTTTGTATGCAGATAGAGTAACGGGTTCGATGGAGCGGGCAATAGGAGAAACTGAGCGCAGGAGAAATATTCAACTCGCACATAACGAGAAGCACGGCATTACTCCTCAAACAATCCTGAAACACATTAGGGATATTGCCTCAGAAATGAGAAGCGAACACGACAAGACCGTTCAAACGCTCGTAGGGCTCGACCGCGCAGAGTTTACCAAAAATCCCAAAGCCCTCATAAAAGAAAAGAACCGCCAAATGAATGATGCGGTAAAGACGTTAGATTTTGAAACAGCGGCGCTTCTCAGGGATGAAATTCGCGTTTTGGAGCGCGAGCTAAAGGGTTCTGATATTTAGTGCTATAGCTATGCAATATTTTTTATAACCTATTATGAATGAAACACGCGAGGAAACAGTCGAAAGACTTAAGAATGTAGGTACTATGAGTGGTTCTTGCATTAACGCAATTTTTACCCATATTGATTTTATTGGAAAAAAAGAAACAATTCCAGAAATTATTGAACAAGCGCGAGCATACGGAGAATCCGTTGTTGGATTTGTTTCTCCTGATCCACTAGATTCAGAGGTTACAAAATATGGTGAAAACAGTGATGGGATAAATCGTTTTCGATTTTTCCCACAAACAGTACAAAGGATTAGTCACAGTATTGTTCGGTAGAGGCGGTTCTCTATGCTGTATACTATAGACATACGCTTCTATGATTGAAAACTCCACACGCCCCCCTTTAATGTTTCCCTCTGTCGCAACAGAGGAAGAATTAAAAGCAGAGCTTCAAAAAGTTCTAAATCTTAAGGTTGGACGGGTGCGAGGTATGTCATTAAAAAATGACTCCCATAAATCAATAGAGGCATTTGCTGGGGTTGCAACTCTTGAGAAAATTCAAGCAAAGTTAACTGAGCTGGGGTTTAATATTGATATTACGCATCTTGATTCATATGAATGGTATCCAGTAGGCTATGAGGTCGCACTCTACCTTGTCGCTGCGCATCTTTTCGATTGGTGCGAGGACGACGTTGAGAAACTTGGGCGCGTTGCAACTCGTGGATCTTTGTTTGTAAAAATTATTATGAAATTTATTTCTGTTGAAGCAACGTTAAAGAGTAGTCCTAAGTACTGGAGCAAGTTTTATGACTTCGGCGAACTCATTCCTCTTGGATATTCTGAAAAAGAACAGTCGGTGATGTTCCAACTTAAGGGTGTAAATGTGCATCCAATTTTTGAAATTCAGCAAAGAGGTTATTTTAAAGGTGTGGTAGAGCTCATTACTGGTTCAAAAAATGTTGTTTTGGAGGTATATAAGTCTGCTGCGCAGGGTGATGAATATACAGAATATAAAATAAGTTGGTAAAATATCTCTATGACTGAAAACACTTCACCCCGTACTTTAATACTTCCCTCTGTTTCAACGGAGGATGAACTCAAAGCAGAGCTTCAAAAAGTTTTGAATCTTAAGGTTGGAAAAGTTCGGGGGGTGTCATTAAACAACGACTCTCTTAAGTCGGTCGAAGCTCTTGCAGGCACAGGGGCTACAGAAAAAGTTCAGGCAAAACTGAAAGAACTAGGATTTGATGTTGATATTACAAACCTCGATTCATATGAGTGGTATCCAGCAGGCTACGACGCCGCTATCTACCTCACAGCTGCTCATCTGTTTGGTTGGGGTGAGGATGATATTGAGAATCTTGGATGCGTAGCTACGCGAGCATCTGCCTTTACTAAAATTATAATGAGGTTTGTTTCTATGAAACTAACCCTGCGCAGTGCCCCTGAGTACTGGCGTAAATATTATGACTTCGGAGAGCTTGTTCCTGTTGGATATTTTGAAGACGAACCCTCAATCATATTCCAGATAAAAGGAGCGCACGTGCACCCAATCATAGAGATTTTTCAGAAAGGTTATTACAGGGGTGTTGTGGAGCTGGTAACCGGTTCAACAAATATTGTTGTACACGTACATAAGTCTGCTGCGCGGGGCGATGAATATACGGAATATAAAATAAGTTGGTAAAATATCTCTATGACTGAAAACACTTCACCCCGTACTTTAATACTTCCTTCTATTGCAACAGACGAAGAATTAAAAGCAGAGCTTCAAAAAGCTCTAGATTTTAAGGTGGGACAGGTGCGCGGTGTCTCATTAAAAAATGACTCACTTAAATCAATTGAAGCACTTGGTGGTGTGGGTGCGCTTGAAAAAGTCCAGGCCAAATTAACTGAACTTGGGTTTGATATTAACGTTGCACACTTCGATTCGTATCGATGGTACCCCGCTGGATATGAACCCGCCGTGTACCTTGTCGCTGCGCATCTTTTTGGTTGGCGCGAAAACGATATTGAGAATCTAGGGCGTATTGCAACACGAGGTTCTGAATTTATTAGGGTGATTATGAATTTTGTCTCTATGAAATCAACACTGCGCAGTGCCCCTGAGTACTGGCGTAAATACTATGACTTCGGAGAGCTTGTTCCTGTTGGATATTTTGAAGACGAACCCTCAATCATATTCCAGATAAAAGGAGCGCACGTGCACTCAGTTATGGAGATTTTTTCAAAGGGTTACTTCAGGGGTGTTGTTGAGTTGGTGACAGGATCGAAAAACGTGAGCGTAACTATACACAAATCTGCTGCACAAGGAGATGAATATACGGAATATAAAATAAGTTGGTAGGATATATGTATGACTGACGCCTTTTTACAAAACGATACTTTGTTTCCTCGAGTTTCGACGCGTGAGAACCTCTTAGAAGAAGTTAAAAAAGCGCTTGAGTGGGATCGAGGGCACGTGCTCGGCATATCGCTTAAAAATGATTCACTAAAAGCGATTGAAAAAAAAGCAGAGAGTAGTAATGCTGAGGATAAGATTAATGGGGTTTTTGCCGACCTAGGATTTGATATTCACATTTCTGCTCTTGCTCCTCACTCGTGGTATCCGGCTGGCTACGGACCAGCAATCTATCTTGTTTCAGCGTATCTTTTTGGCTGGGACAAAGATGACATTATTGATCTTGGGCGGATTTCCACACGTGGAACAATGCTTATGAAAGTAGTTATGCGCCTCGTCTCTATGGAAAAAACAATGGAACTTGCACCTAAAATATGGCGAAAGTATTACGACTTTGGTGAACTGAGACCAATAGAGTATTCTGAAGAAGATAGTTTTGCGGTATTTCAAGTTGTGGGATACGACGTCCATCCGATAAGTGAACCATATCATTGTGGCTATTTTTCCGGAGTAGTTGAGCTTGTGACAGGTTCCAAAAACACACAAACCGAAGCGGTTAAATCTGTGTATCGAGGTGAAACTTATTCAGAGTATAAGATTAGTTGGTAATTTGAGTATATATTCATATGGCTGAGCAAAATAATGAAGAATTAGAACGAATGAAGGAAGATCTTGAAGATATCGAAATGTATCTGCAGGAGTTTAGCGCATTCCTACCCCTTTCGGTATGTTCAGTTAATCCAATCGGTGTTGTTATTAGTGTAAACTCGGCATTTGAAAATGTGAGTGGATACTCAGCTCTCGATTCAACCGGTAAGAGAGTAGAAGACTTTTTCGTTGAAACAGAAGAGGTTAAGGCATTTCTCGGAGAAACGAGGGAGAGTAAAAACTTTACCGAAAGTAAACAAGTTACTCTTCTGTCAAAAAGTTATGGTAAGCGAACGGTAGACTTAACAGCGTCACGTCGCTCTGATCGAGAGGGAGATTTCATAGGCTTTTTTGTAGGAATTAATGATATAACTGAGTTAACTGACTTGCAGAATAGACTTGAAGACAAAGTAGCGGAGCAGACACAAGACCTTCTCCTGCGAACTGAAGAGCTTGAAAGATCTCGAAGGGAAATAATGCTCGCTCTTTCAAATGTCGAAGAAGAACGAAACAAGACGTTTTCGCTTGTTATGAATCTTTCCGATGGTCTTGTTTATACAGATGTTGAAGGAAACATCGAAATGATTAATCCTCAGGCGGAAGCACTGTTACGAGTTAATCATAAAGAAGTACTTGGAACAGCTGTCTTTGCATCCTCAGCATCTGATCGTTTTCAAAAACTTTCCGCGTCTCTTAATAAGGACCGAGGTCTCGAGCGAGAAGTTATTGAGTTCTCAGAAGATCTTGTTGCAGAGGTTTCTACGGTATCTATAAATAATGAAAAAGGGGAGTTAGTTGGGCGCGTTATTGTTCTTCATGATATTTCAAAAGATAAAGCACTCGATAATCTTAAAGTAGAGTTTATCTCAGTAGCTGCGCACCAAATGCGCACCCCTCTCGCTGCTATAAAGTGGGCATTTGAAATTCTTCTTTCTTCTGATGATGAAAAAATTGCACCTGAATTAAAGAGAATCGTAGAAAACGGTTTTGAGTCAACAAACCGCATCTTAAAGATAGTAAATAATTTCCTTGATGTGGATGCCGCTGAGACCGTTAACAGTGACTATGTCTTTGCCCCGGTAAATGTTCAAAAGGTGATTGAAGATGTATTTTCTGGGGTTTCCATTGCTGCACGAGAAAAGCGAGTTGAGTTACTCTTTGAAAACCAAGACCAGGTCTTGCCCTACGTGCAAGCTGATCAAGAGCGTCTGGGAATGATATTTCAAAACTTGATAGAAAACGCACTAAAATATACAATAAAAGAAGGTACCATTACCGTTAAAGCTGAGGCACGTCCGCGAGACCTCCTTATTTCAGTAACAGATGAAGGAATCGGTATTCCTGTTCAAGAACAAAAAAATATTTTCAGTAAGTTTTTTAGAGCAGAAAACGCCAAGAAAACAGAAACTGACGGAAATGGTTTAGGATTACATACGACACGAAGGGTGGTAGAAAGACACGGTGGCGCAATTTGGTTTGAAAGTGTCGAAGGACAAGGCACAACGTTTTACTTTACGATACCTTTGTACAATAAATAAAACTATATGGACGAAACAACACAAACACCAGGGGAAGGAACGAACACAGCGGAAAGCGTGACTTCAGAATCTCCTAAAAAGGTTCTGGCGGTAGAGGATGATCTTTTTTTGAAGGAACTCCTTGCTGGTAAGCTTTCAGATGACGAGTTTAATGTTTTCTACGCCTCAAACGGTGATGAGGCGCTCACTATTGCCTCAACAGAACTGCCCGATGTCATTCTCCTCGACATTCTTCTACCTGGAATGAGCGGTTATGAAGTTTTGGAAAAACTCAAGGCTGATGAGAATACTAAAAACATACCAGTTATCATTCTCTCAAACTTTGGACAACCTGAAGACATTGAAAAAGGCAAGGCGCTTGGTGCTGTTGACTTTCTGGTAAAAGCCAACAACTCGCTCGATGCAATCGTTTCTCGTGTTCGAGAAATTGCAACCTCTCCTCAAGCATAGTAAGCTCTATAGGTTATGGCTAAAAGTTCCGGCGATGCGGGTGCCGCGGACGAAAAAAGGATTGTCGTTACAGGTGCCCGCACACATAATTTAAAGAATATTTCAGTCGAAATACCACGGGATAAAATGACCGTGTTTACTGGCGTATCTGGTTCAGGAAAATCCTCTCTTGCGTTTGATACCATTTTTGCAGAGGGACAGCGTCGGTACATTGAAAGCCTTTCGAGTTATGCAAGGCAGTTTTTACAGCAATTCCAAAAACCAGATGTCGATGAAATCACCGGTCTTTCCCCTGCAATTTCTATTGATCAAAAAGCTCAGTCAAGAAACCCCCGCTCAACTGTGGCGACAATTACTGAGATTTATGATTATCTTCGTATTTTGTATGCGCGCGTGGGCCGTCCCCACTGTTTGGTGTGCGGGGAAGAAATCAAAAAACTATCTGTCGAAGAGATAAAGCAGTTTATTTTTGATGGGGTAAAAAAGGAAAAGTCTGCTGAGTATGTTGAGCTCTTTTCTCCCGTTGTGCGGGGTCGAAAGGGAGAGTACTACCAGCTTTTATATGATCTTTTGTCTGAGGGGTATGAAGATGTTCTCATCGATGGAGAACGAAAAAAACTACGTGAAAGAATTGTCCTTGAGAAAAATAAAAAACATGATATCAGTATTCTTGTTGATAGGATTGATATTCAGGATTTTAAAGATGATTTTAAGTCAGCAGATGAGCGCATGGCTGAAGCACTCGAAAAATCACTAACGGAATCAGACTCTTTGGTACATATTGTGTATGGTAACAGCAGTACTAAATCTCTTTCAGAAAACCTCTATTCTTCAAAGTTTTCGTGTCCAAATGATGGGTATTCGTATCCAGAGGTTGAACCCCGACTTTTTTCATTCAACTCCCCATATGGGGCTTGCGAAGTTTGTAATGGCCTAGGTACGAAATACTTTGAATCAGACGAACCGTGCCCTCAGTGTAATGGCACTCGCCTCAGAGAGGAGGCGCTGCACGTCTTTGTCTTTTCTGAGGCAAATGATTTAAAAAAGACAAATGTTGTTGATCTCACAAAACTTTCAATAACTGATGCTATTTCGTTTGTAGCCGGTCTTTCTTTTACCGAAAAAGAAGCTGCCATAGCAAAACCAGTACTTAGAGAAATAGAGTCACGATTACAGTTTATGGATAACGTGGGCATTGAATACCTCACGCTCGATAGACGCGCAAACACCCTCTCGGGTGGTGAGGCTCAGCGCATTCGCCTCGCGAGTCAGCTCGGAAGCGGGCTTGTGGGTGCGCTCTACGTGCTTGATGAGCCTACTATTGGGCTCCATGCACGAGATAACGCTCGACTCGTTAAAACACTCTTGCGCCTGAGAGATCTCGGGAACACTATCATTGTCGTTGAGCACGACGAAGAAACAATCTTTGCGTCAGACTATATCGTAGACATCGGCCCACTTGCCGGAGTTCACGGAGGGAACATTGTCGTATCTGGATACCTGGATGAGCTACTCAAGGCAAAGACTGATAGTGGTTCTTCAACCCTTGCCTACTTGAGAGGAGATAAAAAAATAAAAATACCGAAGGTACGTAGGCATCAAAAAAAAGGAGAGATAAAAATACGAGGGGGAGAAATTCATAACATTAAAAACCTAAACATTGATGTTCCGCTCGGTAAATTTGTTACGATTACCGGCGTTTCGGGTTCAGGAAAATCCTCCTTTATGTACGAGATTCTTCATAAGAATCTTGAGGCGAGATTTAACCGAGCAAAGCGAACAAGTAAAATCTATAACGCCAAAGAGTTTCTAGGCACGGAGTACGCCGGGCGAGCAGTTTTAATTGATCAGTCCGCAATTGGTCGAACGTCACGCTCAAACCCCGCAACGTATACGGGAGCGTTTACACACATTCGAGACCTTTTCTCTGCTTCTACCGAAGCACAAGCGCGGGGTTGGAAGCCGGGTCGATTTTCATTTAACGTAAAGCACGGAGGGCGGTGTGAAGCGTGTCAGGGTATGGGGGAGGTCGCGATTGAGATGCATTTTTTACCGACTGTTTATGTTACGTGTGACGTTTGCGACGGAAGGCGCTTTACGAAAGAAACTCTTGAGGTTAAATATAAACATAAAAATATTTATGATGTCCTTCAAATGACCGTTGAGGAGGGGCTTGCTTTTTTTAATGATATACCAGCAATTAGTGACCGACTTCAAACACTTTCAGACGTTGGTCTTGGGTACTTACGACTCGGACAATCGGCGACCACTCTTTCTGGGGGTGAGGCTCAGCGAGTAAAGATTGCCTCAGAGCTCTATCGTCGACATACGGAAAAGACCATCTATCTTCTTGATGAGCCGACGATTGGACTTCATTATGATGATGTAGAAAAACTTATCGAAATTCTTGAAAGGCTCGTTGATAAAGGGAGCACCGTTGTGGTGATTGAGCATAACATGGATCTTATTAAAAGTTCTGATTATGTTATTGATATTGGTCCCGACGGAGGTGAGAAAGGGGGCAGAATTGTTGCAAAAGGAACACCTGAGGACGTTGCAAGGGTAAAAGAGTCATACACCGGGCAGTATCTTGCTAAAGTACTTTCAGCTAAAAAAAAATAAACCGGACACGTAGTCCGGTT
>JBBDJZ010000033.1:16999-21058 GCA_040879625.1 Minisyncoccota bacterium
CATGTCAACAATAGAGTCATCACTTCTAAAGCAGGCACAAAAGCTTCCAGAGACTCCGGGAGTCTACTTTTTTCGTGGCCCAAAGCGCGAAATACTTTACATTGGTAAAGCTACGAGCTTGCGTGATCGGGTAAAAAGCTATCTTTCAAAAAATCTTTTTGTTACCCGCGGCCCACTCTTGGTCAAAATGCTCGAAGACGCTCGATCAATAACTTTCATAGAGACGGATTCGGTCATAGAAGCATTGATACTTGAAGCCCACCTCATTAAAAAACATCAGCCAGAGTACAATACTCGCGATAAAGATAACAAGAGTTGGAGTTACGTGATTATTACAAACGAAGAATACCCACGCGTACTCATAGAGCGAGGACGAACGCTTCCTGAAAAATATAGCGAGGAAGATATAAAGTATCAATTTGGCCCTTTTTCTTCAGCCTTAAACGTTCGGTACGCCTTAAAAATTATCCGCAAACTTTTTCCATTTAGAGATACCTGCGTCCCGTTTACTGAGCTTACCCTTCGAGGACAAGAGCACGCTCGACCATGTTTTAATGCTCAAATTGGATTATGTCCTGGGGTCTGCATACAAACCGTCACCAAAAAAGAATATACGCGGACAATAAACCATATAAAACTCTTTTTTGAAGGGAAAAAGTCTTCGCTTGTTAAAGCTCTCGAACGTGAGATGAGGTTGTATGCTCGAACCCAAGAGTTTGAAAAAGCTGAACGTGTTAAAAAAACGCTTTTTGCGCTTCGTCATATAAACGATATCGCGCTTATTTCTCGGGATGATGACATTGGGGAGAAGTACGCAGGAGAGCGACCAGGGATGCGTATTGAGGCCTTCGACATTTCTCATTTTTCAGGGTCTGAGGTCATTGGTGTTATGACGGTGATTGAAGACGGACGAGCAAAAAAGAGTGACTATCGTCGTTTCAAAGTTCGGACATCTCGCGCCGGGGATACTCATGCGCTTAAAGAAGTTCTCGAGCGGCGTGTGCGACACGATGAATGGCCAACAGCAGATATTGTGGTAACTGACGGTGGCGTTGCGCAACTACGTGTTGCGGAATCTGTGTTTGTAGAGCTGTACGGCGTCCGGCCGCAACCATCCATAGTTTCTGTGGTTAAAAATGAACAGCATAAGCCAAAAAGTGTCATTGGTAAAAATGAAGACTTGATTAATCAATATACTGCTGAGATACTCTTCGCAAATGCAGAAGCCCACCGATTTGCAGTTGCCTTTCAGAAAATGCGAAGGACTAAAAACTTTATACACAAAAAAAGAAAGAATTAGGATTGGGACACCGGATTGTTCGTGTATACTAGGTATATGAATCGTCAGAAAATACGAGTTGGTGTCTTGCGAGGCGGGCCTTCTCACGAATACGAAGTTTCTTTGCGTACAGGAAGATTTGTCTTGGACCAGCTTGCGCGGAAGGACTATCTTTTTGAACCTGTTGATATTCTCATTTCACGAGAGGGCGTGTGGCACTATCGCGGTTTTGAGGTGCGCCCAGAGGATGTCGTGCTTCACATTGATGTTGCTTTTGTTGCGCTTCACGGTGCATATGGCGAAGACGGCAAGGTTCAAAGAATCCTCGAACGCTTTGCCGTGCCTTTCACTGGGTCAGACTCATACACGTCTGCACTTGGTATGCATAAGCATATTGGAAAGAAGATTTTTGAACGTGAAGGTATTCGTACTCCGCTC
Source organism: Minisyncoccota bacterium (assembly GCA_040879625.1). Classification (GTDB taxonomy): domain Bacteria; phylum Patescibacteriota; class Minisyncoccia; order Phycocordibacterales; family JAXHMZ01; genus JAXHMZ01. The sequence continues at coordinate 18,717 of JBBDJZ010000033.1, forward strand.
CATATTGTGCTTGACCCACAAACTGATGACATAGAAACAGCCGTGGATAAGATTGCTAAGGAATTTCCTCTTCCTATGATTGTTAAGCCAGAATCAAGCGGCTCTTCTATTGGCATCTCTCTGGTGTCGAGCGTTGAGGCTCTAAAGGACGCGGTTAATTTTGCTCTTGAACACTCTGACAAAGTACTCATTGAAGAGTTCATCTCAGGGCGCGAAGCAACGGTGGGTGTCCTTGAAAACTATCGTGGCGAAGAACTCTATTCACTGCTTCCAGTTGAAATCATTCCAACAAAAGAGCTTTACGACTACGAAGAGAAGTATGGAGGTGAGTCGCGGGGTCGCTATCCGGGAAACTTTTCGTCGCATGAAAAAAGTATGCTTCAAGACCTTGCAAAGCGCGCGCACCAATCGCTCGGACTTCGTCACTACTCTCGTTCAGACTTTATTGTTGCAGAGGATGATATCTACATTCTTGAGGTAAACACATTGCCTGGACTAACTGAAACATCTCACTATCCAAAGTCGCTTGAGGTGCTTGGAATAGATAACCACGATTTTATAGAGCACCTCGTAAATCTAGCGCTGAGAAAACCAAGATGTTAGTTTTGCTCTAACTTTAGTTTAAAATTTTATTATAGTAGTAGCTCAATATAAAAATGCGACAGGTTCACTTGTCGCGTTTTCTTGTGTGCACAGTTCTTAACACTTTCAGAGTTGTTAACTCAGCTTTTCACGTCCTAATCTTACGAGACATGAATTTCTGTAAGAGTTGTTTCAGCACAACAAGGTTGCTTTGATGAACAGCAAACCGTATGACGTCATACCGCATGCCGTTATAGAATCGGTGACCTCTTAGGAATCCCTCTTGTTCTAGGCCCGCGCTTCTCATCATTGCAATTGATTGCGTGTTACTTGAAAAAGCGTCACAGTATATCTTATATATTGGGAAGTTATCGAAGAGGTAGCATATGGCGAGAATACATGCTTCCGCACCATATCCAATTCTTCGATATTTCTTCTCAAGAAACACATTTAAGAACACGAATCCGTCAGTTTTGTTGTAGGAGAAGGTGTACAAAACACCTACGGGCTTCTTACCTTTTCTAGCGCATATGAGAAATCTTAAGTGGTACTTAATTTTAGATGCGGACACAAACTCTCTGTAGTCTTCCGTGCTTTCCCATTCTGCTAGAAGTACAAGATCCTTTTCTTCGGTTGGCCTAAGAATCAGACGCGGCGTTTGCAAAGCTTGAAACATTAGAATCTCCTTGCTCTCAGATTTGTTGAGTGTTACCGTAAATTCTACGGTTACCATAATAACTAATTACTGCACTGTCAACCTATTGAACCTTATGAAATTTTTTAATAACTCTCATGAGCCAGAGATTATAATTCAATACGCCTCCCTCATTGATCCGGTTGCTACGTATTACGTCAAAAACCATCCCCTCACGAAAAAATTTGGTTGGCACGATTGGACTCCACCCGACAAAAAGGAAATTGAACAACGGGTTGAATCCTATAAAGAAGAATGGAAAAAACATACCATCGTTCGAGATATATCCAAAACACTCAATCTTTCATTTAGAAGAAACGCTATAGATGTGTATGTCGTAAGTGGTGCACTTCGAGCCACAAGTCGTCCGATTATCATAAGTAGTACTGAAAAACCAAAACAATTTGTTGTTACTTTAGCGCATGAGCTTATTCATCAAATTTTGGCAAACAACAATATGCCCATTATTGCTTTCGGCGAAAACGAATCAAATAGAACAAATAGCCACATAATCGTAAACGCTGTTCTTAAGAAGGTCCTTCATGAAGAACTTTGGAGTATTGCTTGTTCAGCTAAAAGTAAGTTCTCTTCAAAAGAGTACGCTCGAGCTCGCGAGCTCTCTGAAAAAATTGGTGCCGATGAGGTTATAAAAAAATACAGACCAACTTAAAAAAGCTGGTCTGTTGAATCGAGTCAGACGACTTATTCTCCGCTTGGAGTGCTGGTCTCAGGAGAATCGGGACCACTCTCTTCGCCGTAGTCGTCATGGGTGCTGCTGTCTCCATCACCACCGCCACCACGGAAGATCTGACGTCCGTTCATCTGTTCTTCCATTACGTATGCTGGCATTTCTACACCTCCTTCCTGTGTGTAAAATGTACTTCATTATAGAAACCTGTCTCAGCAGAGTTCTATAACTGGAAAATATCACAAAAACTTAATATGTCAAACCTTATCTCACGAAACCTCGACAAGAAAATATAATTCTGTATAATTTTGTTTGTCTTTACGAGGGCCCTTAGCTTAGTTGGTAGAGCGCCTCATTTGCAATGAGGAGGTCATCGGT
>JBBDJZ010000034.1:0-2868 GCA_040879625.1 Minisyncoccota bacterium
TCAAGTCGCTTTGGCTCTATGCCGTGAGCCTCGAGTATAAGCTCAAAGTCCTCATGCTCAATTGTTTCAGTTTCCATTAAACGCCGCGCTATCGAGTGAAGGAGGGTGATATTTTCATTAATAACCTGTCTTGCACGATCACGAGCTCCGTTCATAACACTAGATATTTCGCCATCAATCTCAGCAGAAACCCTTTCTGAATAATCACGTTCATTTACAGTACCATAGAGCGCCTTACCTTCGCTCGAAGTAAGCGCAATCGGTCCTATTTTTTCTGACATTCCGTATTTTGTAACCATATCTCGAGCGATAGCCGTTGCCACCTCAAGATCGTTTGAAGGCCCAGTAGTTAAGTCCTCAAACATTAAGAGCTCAGTTACATATCCAGCAAGAGCAACCGCAATTGTATCGAGGAACTCCTTTTTTGACTGGAACTTACGCTCAGTCAAGGGAAGCCGAAGAACGTATCCTGCAGCGTGGCCACGTGAGATAACCGAAATTTTACGAACAGGATCTGAGTACGGCAAGATAGAAGCAACGAGTGCGTGGCCCGCCTCGTGGTACGCAGTAATTTCTTTTTCTTTTTTTGAAAGAAGATGACTTTTGCGCTCTGGTCCAAGCATGACTTTTTCAATTGAGCGTATAAGGTCAAACTGAGCGACTTTTTTGCGGTTTTCACGGGCCGCAAGAATTGCACCCTCATTCATAAGTGACTGGAGGTCAGCACCTGAAAACCCCGGCGTTCGCTCCGCGATGATATCAAGATTCACGTCCTCAGTTAAAGGCTTCATGCGTGCATGTACTTCCAGAATACTTTTTCTGTCCTCTCTATCTGGAAGGGAGAGTGTGACTCGCCGATCAAATCGCCCTGGGCGCAAGAGTGCAGGGTCGAGCACGTCGGGACGATTTGTTGCTGCCATAACAATTACCTTCTCATTAGGTTCAAATCCATCCATCTCAACCAGAATCTGGTTCAGCGTTTGTTCTCGCTCGTCGTTTCCTCCTCCGAACCCTCCACCTCGAACACGCCCCACCGCATCTATTTCATCAACGAAAATAATTGCTGGCGCTGCCTTCTTTGCAAGCTTGAAAAGATCCCGTACACGAGAGGCACCCACACCCACAAACATTTCTACGAACTCAGAACCGGAGATTGAGAAAAATGGTACACCCGCCTCCCCCGCGACAGCTCTCGCCATAAGGGTCTTACCAGCACCCGGAGGCCCCATAAGAAGCACTCCCTTAGGGATACGCGCACCGATCTGGAGAAACTTCTTTGGATTTTTTAGAAAATCAACAATTTCAACAAGCTCTTCTTTGGCTTCTTTGTTTCCGGCTACATCTTTAAACGTAACGCGGTTATTTTTATCATCAGGTTCAGTGATTCGTGCTTTAGACTGACCAAAGTTAAACGCCTGCATCCCTGAGCCTTTAACTTGGCGTGAGATATACCAGAAAAAGACACCAATAAAAAGTAGGGGGATAAGAAATGGTGCAATGTTTGCAAGTACTACAAAAAATCCGCTCGGGCTTTGAATGGTTATCTCGGGTGTTGTCTCTGCAGATAAATCAACCCCATAGTTAACGAGTGTCTCACTGAGCGCGGTGCCGTCTTCTTTACGAGCTGTACGTGTCTCATCGTTTTCATAGATAATGGTGGCGGTTACTCCTTCCACAACAATCTCACGAACTTCTCCCGCTTGAATGTCCTGAGCGAGTTCAGAAATAGCAATCAGCTCTGGCTGTGTTTCGTTCGAAAATATTGACCACACAAAGGAGAAGATAACGAGAACAATAGATACCAAGATGATGTTTTTAAGAAAATCATTTTGCTCTGGCTTTTTTGGTGCCCCTCCTTTCTCAGGAGGGAGAGGTGACTTCACGTGAAGCTTTTTATCCCCTTCGTTTGAATTGTTTTCTGGTGTTTTTAGGCTCATATGCGTATTATACAATTTAATGCTCGCTACTTATACCTTAGCGTTAAGGGGTGCGCCGAGCACACCCGAGAGCATTTTGCAATTGATTCACTATACAGAAAATGAGCCTCATACACAACAAACTCGCAACACGAGATTATGAAGTCCTTGAAAGATTCGAAGCGGGAATCGAGCTTTTTGGCTTTGAAGTAAAAAGCGTGCGTGAAAAGCAGGGGTCTCTGCGAGGTGCGTACGTCACGATTGATACAAGGGGTGCGGTTCTCGTGAAGGCGTTTATCCCTCCCTTCCAAGCAGGAAATACACCGGTAACCTACAATCCAGAGCGCCAGAGACGCCTTCTCCTTAAGAAAAAAGAGCTCGGGGACCTTACTCGCAGGCTTGAAACACCAGGCTTGACCTTAATCCCTATTTCGTTGTATAATAAAAGAGGTCTGATAAAGGTAGAGGTGGCTCTCGCAAAAGGTAAAAAGAAGTTTGACAAACGAGAGACAATAAAAAAGAAAGACCAACAGAGGGATATCGAAAGAACCGTAAAAGGTTCGGTGAGATTGTAACTCTTGCACCGTTTTAATACGGGGATGATCGGCTTCGACGTTTAAGGACGTGGGTCGTGTGCGTTCTGGGAGGTGGCAGTACTCCCCTATCAATCTGCCAAATAGATACCTGCAAAAAACTCAGGATCGATCGTTTCACCCTTTCACAAGGCAAACGATTTCGCTTACGCACTAGCCTAAGCGACACGAACGTCTTCAACGTCTGCTGAGAAGACTGTCCGTGTTATATTACGCAGACTAGAGAACGCGGCGCCTTGACGCGTAATCGAAACTACTAAGGATCGGTATGTTGTTATTTCGCACAGGTTCGAGACACATACTTAAACTTTAGACCTATGCTATAGAGCGTAGATGCACACTCACTCTTTATCCGGACG
>JBBDJZ010000035.1:0-1484 GCA_040879625.1 Minisyncoccota bacterium
TAGAAAATTATCATGATAATTCTCATTAGTTGTAGCAAAAAGATATTTTTTTGCAAGGGGACTTTAGTGTGGAAAACACTGCCTACTTTTAAAGAGCAAAACAGGGAAAAGAGAAGAGGATAAAAGCAACGTTTATCTACCCGAAAAACTTCTCCTCATTGCGAGATGTGTAACCCCAACAGCAATTGCGTCGAATTCGTCATCAAGCATCTTCTCTCCTGTTGCAATTTTTGGACAAGGAATAATGAGCGGAATCATCTTCATCATTTCGAGCTTGGTGGACCTACCGTTCCCTGTAACAGCTGTTTTTATTTGCAGAGGTGTGTATTCAAAAACAGGAACGTTTTTTTCTAACGACACATACGTAAGCGCCCCTATGACGCGAGATACAAACATGGCCGTCTTCTGGTTGTTTTGAAAAAAAAGTTTTTCGAGAGCGCACTCATCGGGCTTATATATTTCAAGCATTTCCCGAAAAGCTCTCACGACTGAAAATAGTCGGTTTTCAAAAGGCTCGGTTTTTTCTGTTGTGTGGCACGTGGAAAAAAGAAGCACCTCTTTACCTCGCGCGTCTTTTTCAATGACAGCAATACCAAGCCGATCATACCCGGGGTCAAGAGAGATAATTCTCATATGCGCAGTATATCACGCGCGCGAGGGTGCGTGAGGAAGAGTCTTTATGCGCTTACTCACCCCACTCTGCGTTCGTAAACACGCCCTGTACATCATCATTATCTTCGAGCGCTTCAATGAGGATACTTAGTTTCTCGAGCTCATCTGGAGAAAGGGGAACTGTGGTGTTTGCGTGGTACTCACCGTTTTCTTTAGTAAACGCCCACGCTGCCGCTCCTTGTGCTGCAAGCGAGGCTCCGTTTTTTGAAAGAATATGCTTTATTTCAGGGGCGACACGATTTCGATTATCCGTAAGTCCAGTAATAACAAGAGCCACACCTGATGGGCCGTACGCCTCATACACCAACTCTTCCATGAGAGCGGTATCAGGATCAGATGCCTTTTTTACCGCGCGATCAATATTATCGTTTGGCATATTGTCTTTCTTTGCTCGGTCAATCACGGCTTTCAGCCCTGGGGAGTTAACGTCGCCGTGGGCTTTCTTTGCTTCGAGGGCGATGAGTTTAGAGTACTTTGAAAAGATTTTTGACTTCTGCGCGTCGGTCGCAGCTTTTTTATGTTTTATTTTTGACCATTTGTTGTGTCCTGACATACAGAAAATACTATAGCACACCCATTGAAAGGTGAAGTTGACATCTTCATAAAAGAGTGCTTTTATACACGAGGAAGAAGCTCTTACATTAAATCAAACAGAAAGAGAGGGATAAGATGAAAATTCTTCGCTTGCTCGTCATTCCGCTCACCTTGGCTGCCATTGTTCTCCTTGCGAGCTGTGATGTCTATATCTACAGTGACATCGGCGCGTTCAGGCTCGAAAGGGCCGAGTATCGTAGTTACAGCTACAACGGCTC
>JBBDJZ010000035.1:1584-2831 GCA_040879625.1 Minisyncoccota bacterium
TGAAGAAGGTATGGTTCATGGACGTCCTCAATAGTTGACTGCTCTTCAGAGTTTGAGGCTGCTATGGTATTGAGTCCAACAGGGCCTCCTGAGAATTTTTCTATAATTGTCGTCAGTACAGCACGATCAGCGCCGGTGAGTCCAAGGGTGTCGATACCAAGGAGTATGAGCGTTTTGTCCACGGTTTCTTTTGAAAGAGGCGTTTTGGATACTTGGGCATAATCTCGTGCGCGTTTTAAGAGATAGTTTGCTGTTCGTGGAGTAAATCGCGCGCGGCGTGCAATTTCAATAAGTCCCTCATTGTGTGCTTCGACGCCAAGAATGTGAGACGAACGTTCGAGTATCTGGCGTATTTCTTCTTCCGTATAAAACTCAAGGCGAAAGACTCCTCCTGAGAATCGAGACCTGAGGGGAGCTGAGATGTTTGCAATTTTTGTTGTTGCAGCAATGAGGGTGAAAGGGGGGAGTTCGAGTTGAATCGTTCGGGCGGAAGGCCCTTTGCCGATGATAATATCAAGCACCCCTGATTCCATTGCTGGATAGAGTACTTCTTCAACTGCTTTTGAAAGTCGATGGATTTCATCTATAAAAAGAATATCGTTTGGATTAAGGTTCGTAAGAATTGAGGCAAGGTCACCGACCTTTTCAATGGCGGGGCCGGAGGTTACTTTTATTTGCGCCCCCATCTCAAGGGCAACCAGATACGCAAGTGTCGTCTTTCCGAGTCCTGGGGGGCCATAGAATAAGATGTGCTCTGCTGGGTGTTTACGCTCCTTTGCTGCTCGAAGGAGAATAGAGAGGTTCTCCTTAATGGAGGTTTGGCCTATATACTCACTCCACGTCTCTGGACGTAGTGTGTAATCAAGGTGCCTCCCTCCGCCGGTCTTTTCCGGGGTTTTTTTCTTGTTCACCTCTTGGGCGTCAGGGTTGTGAGGAGTAGGGGTTGACATAATTTTAATTATATGCTACATTGCTTTTGTTGCTGGCGAAACAAGGAAATCTATTGCACACTGTCTTTCCTCTCGGCAACAGAAGAAATCTGCTCTTGGAAGAGAGCACTCCCCCTCGTTTCGCGGCTTGAACGTTACTAATCCAACTCATAGGTCTCTAGGCAATTAAATCTTTGCGGGTTTAATGGTTCTCTATTGGAGGGCATACTGGTTGCGCACTTGTGCGTTCTGCTGGTCTGTTTCTTACAAGGAGTGCTTAGCGTTTAGTGTATCACTAAACGTGTTGCCTAGAGACCT
>JBBDJZ010000036.1:0-2790 GCA_040879625.1 Minisyncoccota bacterium
GGCTCTTTTCTGTTACACTTGCCTCTGTATCAATTACGTTTAATGCCGAAGAAAAATATTGAAACGCAGACCGGTACGGTCACCGAAGCTCTTCCTAATACGATGTTTCGGGTTCAGCTCGATAACAGCGAAGAGATTATTCTTACCTATCTTTCAGGAAAGATGAGAAAGTATAGGATTCGAGTGCTTGTTGGTGATCAGGTGAAGCTTGAAATAGACCCTTATGGCGGTAAGGCGCGAATCATAACCAGACTCTAGGTCTTTTGAGTGCGCTCATTCATTTACGTACGTATACAATAATATTGCAATGAAAGTAAAATCTTCAATTAAAAAACGTAGTCCCGATGACAAAATCGTCCGAAGAAAAGGACGTTTGTATGTTATTAACAAAAAAAAGCCCCGCAATAAACAGCGCCAGGGATAATTATTGTTGTACAATATGAGAATTTTAGGTATTACTATTCCGGATGATAAAAGACTAGAGATTGGATTGACCTCTCTTTATGGTGTGGGACGTAACCGTGCAAAAGACACGTTAGCTGCGCTTGATATTGAACCAGGTAAACGAGCCAAAGATCTCACGGACGCAGAAGAGTTAAAACTCAGAACAGAGCTTGAAAGTTATCGAATCGAGGGGGACCTAAAGCGTGAGGTAACAGGAAACGTAAAACGACTTAAGGACATTAGCGCGTATCGTGGCTTACGCCATAGTCGTAACCTTCCCGTAAAAGGTCAGCGAACAAAAACAAACTCACGTACCGTAAGGGGAAACAAGCGAAATACCATGGGTTCAGGTAGAAAGGCTGTTGAAAAGAAATAAGTTTGAATTACCACACATAACTATACTATGGGAAAAAAGAGAATAATTACACAGACCGGAGGGGGTGGAAAGCGCGTTCAAGCAAAAGCTAGCAAAAAGCGTATCGCTGAGGGCCGTCTTTATATTCAATCAACGTATAACAACACGAAGCTTCTTCTTACAAACAAAGAGGGTGATGCTCTTGTGTGGTCAACAGCAGGTGCGCTGGGTTTCAGTGGCGCGCGAAAGGCTACTCCGTACGCAGCTGCTAAGGTTGGAGAGCTATTAGCGGATAGTGCTGAGAATATGGGAATGAAAGAGGTAGAAATTATTGTAAAAGGTGTTGGTGCTGGTCGTGAATCATCGATCCGCTCGTTTGCGGGACGCGGGGTACGGGTCACCTCAATCAAAGACAGAACACCGATTCCGCATGGAGGAGTAAAGGCTCCGAAGCCACGAAGAGTATAAAGTAGGTTATTAGTCGATATACAGATATGCAAATAGGTCCAAAATACAAAATTTGTCGGCGACTCGGTTCTCATGTGTATGAGAAATGTCAGACGCAGAAGTTTCAACTTTCTGAAGCACGAAAGGGAAGAACGATGCGCGGAGGAAGGCGACGCAATGTTTCAGAATACGGGGAGCAGCTTCTTGAAAAGCAGCGTGTTCGCTTTACGTATGGTCTAAAAGAAAAGCAGTTTGCTCGTTATGTTAAGAACGCTACAGAGAAATCCTCAGTTGTTCCTGTTGAAGAGCTCTATCAATCGCTCGAACGACGTCTCGACAACGTGATCTATCGAGTCGGACTTGCGCCGTCACGAGCATATGCGCGTCAGCTCGTTTCTCATGGACACATTGCAGTGAACGGTCGAAGATTAAACATTCCTTCCTATTCAGTAAAAGTAGGCGATGTTCTTTCTCTAAAAGACTCCACAAAAAAGAAAAACATCTTTGAACTCCTGAATGAACGAGTTAAAGAGTTTAAACAACCAGCGTGGCTTTCTTTTGATGCTAAAAAATTTGAAGCCAAAGTTTCAGCGCTTCCTAAGGCCGATGCTCACGAGCTCGGGTTTGATCTTTCATCTGTCATTCAGTTTTATAGCCGATAACTTAACGTAACTAAATTATTATGTCTGAACACAATATAGTACTACCCTCAAAACCAAAGGTGGTAAAGGAAGAAGATTTTTCAGGCGTCTACGAGATAGATGGTTTTTATCCTGGATATGGCCATACGATTGGTAACTCGCTTCGAAGAATCATCCTTTCATCTCTTGAGGGCGCAGCTATTGTTTCTGTAAAAATAGACGGAGTTGGGCACGAGTTCTCTACCATCGAAGGGGTCAAAGAAGATGTTATTACGATTCTTCTCAATCTTAAAAAAGTGCGCGTTCGTCTCAATACCTCTGAACCAACAATTCTCAGACTTTCAGTAAGGGGAGTAAAGGATGTGACTGCAGCAGACATCGTTGCACCTGGACAAGCAGAGATTCTGAACCCAGAACAGCCCATTTGTTCTGTTACTGACAAGAACACAACTCTTTCAATGGAGATTGAGGTTCGAAAAGGCCTCGGATACGTCCCTAAAGAAGCGCTTGGCGATGATCGAACAGATATCGGTACCATTGTTCTTGATGCGTCCTTTACTCCTATTAGGCGCGTTAATTACGAAGTAGAGAATATGCGAGTGGGAAACCGTACTGACTTCAACCGAGTTCGGCTTTTCATTGAAACTGATGGCACTCTCACTCCTCGAGAATCACTTGAACAGTCTATTCAAATTATGATAAGCCAACTCCGTGCAATTGTTGGTTTTAAAGAAGAGGTTACCGTAGAAGAAGTTGAGGTAAAAGAAGACATTGTTGCTGAGAGTGACTTTGACTCAGACGAATCAGAGGGTTCAAAAGAAGACGATTCTGAATTTTTGAAGACTCGCGTTGAGTCGCTTGACCTTTCAACACGTACCACAAACGCACTTACCGAAGCAAACA
>JBBDJZ010000037.1:0-2739 GCA_040879625.1 Minisyncoccota bacterium
CTCCCTTGACAGCACGCTTTACTTCATGTTGTATGAAAAAAGCGCGCACGGAATGCGCACCCACGGGAGGGGTTCTTTATATGGAAGACAGTGAAGCAAGGAGAAAGTCAGAAGCGCTACTTAAATCACTTCGAGCTGGGACTTCCCACCACGCAAGCTTTGTTAAACGACTGAGAGAAGAACTAAAGCAAGAAGTAGGACTAACTCTTAAGGACGTCAATTCCTCAGAAGAAGAGCTAGAGGAACTCAGAATACTTGGGTGTAAGACCACCGCACAGATTCACCTTAACCATCTGCGATTAGGAAGCATCCTCTACGAAAGTCACCTGAAGAAGCTCATCTCAGAAACGAGAAAGGGTAAGATATCACTTGATTTGATAGGAACGAGCGTCGAAGAACTTGAGGAGTTGAGAATTCTCGGGTGTGCAAAGTCTGCAAGAAAGTGGCTCCGAATCCTCAGAGATTGCTCAAAGTGCAAGACTGATCAACGCATACTTTTCCGGCAAAAACTGCACGGTGAACTTAGGGCTGGTAAACTTCTTCCCGAAGACATCGGGACAACAAACGCTGAGCTTGATTTTCTCGTACATAGACCCCAGCGATAGATTCAACCGACCACTCGCTCGCGAGTGGTCTTTCTTACGCCTTATTCGCCAAATTCTCCGTCTTCACTAAGTGAAAACTCGAGCGTAACAGGAACGGTCGGAAGAGCGGAAAGGGGCTCCCCATCGACGCGGGTAAGCATCAGAACCGAGACGTCAAAACCACCTCCTGTTCGCGGTTCAGCATCGATTCCCTCCACGATAATTCGATCACCGACATATGCTGAGCCGGTGTGAGTAAGCGCGTCGTCTGTTACCCGAACGGCAAATACGTAGTCGAACGTTCCAGATCCACCCGTGCTTATCGTTGCGTGAATAAGTGCAAACTCTACTTCACCGTTTGATACAAGTGTATATGCCTTACCAAGGTTCAGGTATCCCTCAACACCCGCACCCGCGTCAAACGCCACCTCACCACCCGAAAGCGTTGCAAACGTATCCACATCAGGAACATCCACGGTCATACTGTCGAGCCGTTCACGTACTTCCGTCCTGTCACTTCTCTCCTTGACCTCTTCTCTATTCTCTTCGTCTTCAATACGTGTCTCTTCGCTATCACTATCGCCCATCACCGTTTCAATCTCCCGTTCTCGGCCAAAAAGATAGTATGCCGCAAGCACAAGAAGTATGAGAAGAAGGGCGATGAGTATATTTTTATTCATACGTGTATGGATTAGGAACTTTTCTGTACATTCAGTATAACACTTGAAGTGGGTTGGAAAAATGCTCGACAAACGGTAGTATTACGATGTAATGTTTGACCCAAACGAAGAAACTGCTTTTAAGCGTACCTTGCTTGGAATCGTTCGCATTTTTATCCTCCTTATTGCTCTTTTTGCTTCAGGAGAATTTTTACTTGGTGGAGCATTTACACGTTTCTTTGATGGTGTTCAAGCAAACACCGTTGAGGAAACCACCTCGTCGGTACTTGCCTCAGCCCACGAAGCCCTGACGTCTGTTGAAAGTCAGGTCAGTCTTCTCGGAGCAAAGGTAGCGGCACAAAATATCCCATCCACCATTCCCCCCGCACCTTTCATTCCAGCCGCAGCATATATTGTTGCAAATGTTGATACGGGCGAAGTCTATGCTGAAAAGAACCCAGATGAGGTGCGTTCAATTGCTTCCCTTTCAAAACTCATTACTGCCCTTTCTGCAAGTGGCTCCTTGAAATCAAATCCAACCATCACCATATCCGACAGTGCAAGAGCAACACGGGGCAATATGGCATATTTTTCTCTTGGAGAATCCATGACTCTTGAAAATATGATGTACCCGCTCCTTCTTAACTCCGCAAACGATGCCTCACTCGCAATTGCTGATTACTACAAAAGCGAGTTCTTTACGGTCATGATGAATAAACAAGCTCGAGAAATAGGGATGGTTCACTCCCGCTTTGTTGAACCAAGCGGACTCTCCCCCTTAAATGTCTCTACCGCACGGGAACTATTGCTTCTCGCTCGCCACATTCAGACGGATAAGCGTTTTATCTTTGACATAACCGAAATTGAAGAAAAAACAGTTGACTCTCTCCTCTCAAACGGAAGTGTAAAATCAGTTCGATATCGTAATATTCATCAACTCCGCAACATCGAAGGATTTGCGGGAGGAAAAAATGGCTTCACGAGCGCCGCGGGGAAAACGCTTCTCTCCTTATTTACTATAGAAAATAAAAGTGGGAGCGAAGAAACTATCGTTATTATTGTTCTCGGAAGTGACGATAGTACGCGAGATTCTCTCTCCCTCCTGTCGTGGCTCAAGACAAACCTGTAGCGCTTTAAAAGCTTTGAATTATTACATAAGTATGGTATAAATTCTCTACTAATCTACTTGTGGAATTGACGCTTCAAAAAGATTATGAGTAATACATTAAATTAAAGAAGAGCATTGGCAAAATATAAAAGAGGGGCGCCTGTACGACGAGATCCAGGTCCCCGAATAAACGAAAAAATACGAGCTCGTGAAGTACGAGTTATTGGCCCGGAAGGTGAAAACTTTGGGGTTCTTTCCACAGTGGAAGCAACCGCAAAAGCAAAGGAGTTGGGACTTGATCTTATTGAAATCTCTCCTATGGCAGTTCCTCCTGTTGCAAAGATTACTGATTATGGTAAATTTCAATACGAGCAAAAAAAGAAAAAGT
>JBBDJZ010000038.1:0-2728 GCA_040879625.1 Minisyncoccota bacterium
CCAATACCCAAAAACTCCCCTCTGGGGGAGTTTCGATGCGAACTATTTTGCGGGTTAATTTATGCTGCGACTCTTTGAATCGCTTTAGAAAGACGGCTCTTTTTGCGTGATGCGGTGTTCTTTTTGATAACACCACCCTTTGCTGCCTTATCAATTGCCTTATAGGTTGCTCCGAGAAGCTTTTCAGCCTCTGCTCTTTTCCCTAGAGCGACCAGCTTTCGAACATCTTTTTCAGCATCTTTCATGCTTCGCTTGCGACGATCATTAACAACACGCTTTCGCGCATGAACGCGAATCGCCTTTTTTGCTCCTTTAGTTATAGCCATACGCGCGTAATACTACAAACTTTTCCCCATTAACGCAAGTCCTGCGAAGTCGTGAGAGATGCTGTATTATAGGGAGGATGATCAGAAGGCTTTCAGGTAGAATTATTTCCCACGACGAAAGTGAAGTAGTGCTTGATGTTGGTGGTGTTGGATATCTGGTAGCCGTTTCGCCCCATACCGCAATTGAGCTTGATGGCGCAGAAGAAATAAGCCTATGGACCTATCTTGCTGTGCGAGAAAACGCGCTTGATCTCTATGGATTTATGACGAGAGATGAGCTCGAGTTCTTTGAATTACTTCTATCGGTTTCTGGTATAGGGCCAAAAAGTGCACTTGGTATTCTCAATATTGCGTCTCTCAATGAACTGAGGCGAGCGATTCACGACAATAATCCTTCATACCTTACCAAGGTTTCCGGTGTTGGTAAAAAAAGCGCTGAGAAAATAGTTCTTGAGCTTAAGGATAAGATTGGCACATTAGAAGACACTCGTAATGAAGTACTGACTGGGGACATGGACGCTATCGAAGCCCTGCAGGCGCTCGGCTACCCCACCCACACCGCACGAGATATACTTCGAAGTATTCCGCGAGATATCACTGAAACATCAGAGAGAGTCAGAGCTGCCCTTAAAAAACTTGGTTCATAATACCCGATAGCATATCTGTATGAAAAAACTTCTTAAAAAAATTATCCCTGCTCGCCTATTGAATAACCTGCTACCCTTTTATCACAGGTCTCTCGCATTTCTTGCTGCTGTGCGGTACGGCTTTCCGTCACGCGAAATTATTGTTATTGGAGTAACCGGCACAAAAGGAAAAACAACAACCGTCGAACTCATAGCAAAAATATTTAACAACGCGGGCTACAAAACTGCTGTTTCAAACTCTTTGCGCTTTAAGGTAGGACACCGAACGTGGAGAAACACAACAAAAACCTCGATGCCCGGTCGGTTTACCATTCAGCGACTCTTACGTAACGCAGTAACTCAAAAGTGTGATGTTTTTATTCTTGAAATGACGTCTGAGGGTGCAAAACAGTACCGCCACACCTTTATCAATCTTGATACTTTTTTATTTCTCAACCTTGCTCCAGAACACATAGAAAGTCATGGCTCGTATGAGAAGTACCTCGCTGCAAAGGTCTCACTTGCAAACGCTCTCGTACGGTCAAAGAAGAAACGAAAGGTTCTTATTTTGAATAGAGATCAGGAGGAAAGCAAAGCGTTTCTCCCTCTGAAAAAACACGTTGATGAAGTGTACACCTTTTCAATTAAGGACGCTGAGCCGTATCGCGTTCTCTCTGAGGGTATTGTTTTTCGACTTGAAAATGAGGACGTTCGTTCATCACTTCCAGGAGAGTTTAGTATTAAAAACGCCGTAGCAGCGAGTGCTGTTGCGCGTGTATTTGATATTCAAACAGACGTTATCAGAAAAACACTTGCTGAGTTTAAAGGGTTACGCGGACGCGTAGAAAAAATAGAATCAGAAGAAGACTTTGACGTGTACGTCGACAACGCACATACTCCGGACTCATTCGAAGCCCTATTTAAGAGCTTCCCCACTAAACGTATCATTGCTGTTTTTGGAAGCGCAGGAGGTGGTCGCGATACGTGGAAGCGACCCGCGCTCGGGAAAGTTGCCGACACACACGCTGCTGAAATTATCTTAACCACAGAAGATTCTTATGACGAAGACCCTGAGGCAATACTGAACGAAATTGCGTCAGGAATACGAATCGTCACACCCCAACTCATTGTTGATAGAAGAGAAGCAATCAGGACCGCACTTAAGCAGGGGCGCGTAAATACCGCAATTCTCATTCTTGGAAAGGGCTCAGAGCCGTATCAGACAATCCGAGGAGTTACTCATGATTGGGATGATGCAAAAGTTGTTCGTGAAGAGCTTGAAAAGTTACGCATCGAACGAATGCGCAACGAAAGACGAAAACCAACAAAGAAAAAGAAAGAAAAGGTTTTTAAAGAAGTACGAGCGAAAGAAACTGCTCCCAAAAAAAAGCTTCGTAAAAAGACCACTACAAAAGCGCGTAAAGCGCAATCGCCGTCGCGGAAGAAACGTTAAACGATTCTTTTTTTCCGAACATAGGAATCTCAACCACCACATCGGCTTGTTCGAGAAACAGCTTACTCACTCCCTCTGTTTCATTTCCAACGATAAGCGCACATTTTTCCTCTGCCGTGCCTGCTCTACCACTCGAGAGTAGGCCAATATCGACAGAGCGCTCGTCTTGTTCAAGAACGATACTCTTTCTTTCTTCTTCTTTGATTTTTAAAATGACTTCTTGTTCAGTTTGAATATGCTCAAACAGAACGTTCGCCTCGGCACCAAGAGCTGCTTTATGAAAGTCCTGTCGTACCCGCCCGAAGCGATCAAGGGGTCCTGGA
>JBBDJZ010000039.1:0-16351 GCA_040879625.1 Minisyncoccota bacterium
TTCGAACTGGTATCGCAATGGAAATTCCACAAGGATATGTCGGGCTTATATGGGATAAAAGCGGAGTATCACTAAAGCGGGGAATAAAGGTGCTTGGTGGTGTCATTGATGCGGGGTATCGTGGAGAGATACGCATTGGACTTATTAATCTTGGAAGTGAGACTGTTTCTTTTGAAGCTGGTCAGAAAGTAGCTCAGATGCTCATCCAAAGCGTTGCCTCTCCAGAGATTGTTGAAGTAACTGAGCTCGGCGATACAGAACGTGGAGAAGGAGGATTTGGGAGTACAGGAGAGTAGTAAAGAATGATAGAATCGAAAGGATGATAGAAAACACACTGCGAAACTGCATAGCCGAGGCACTTAGCGCGCTTTCAATTGAGCCAGATTCAATCGAGCTCGAATTTTCTGATGGGGTCGCGCACGGTGACTATTCAACAAACGTTGCACTGATGCATGCGAAAAAAGTGGGCAAAAAGTCACACGAACTTGCCCTGGAAATTGCGCGCGAATTACTCAAAAACAAACCCACTGAAGTGGAGTCTGTAGAAGTGGCTGGCCCAGGGTTCATTAACTTCTTTCTCTCTCGAAGCTTTTTCTCCAGCTCGCTTCAGACGATACGACGAGAGGGAGGTGACTTTGGTAAGGGAGAAACACGCAAAGGAGAAAAAATACTTATTGAGTATACCAACCCCAATCCGTTTAAAGAGTTTCATATTGGGCATCTGATGAGTAATGCAATCGGTGAGTCTCTCTCGCGTCTCTTAGAATTCTCTGGAGCTGAAGTGCGCAGAGCAAATTACCAAGGTGACGTGGGGTTGCATATTGCAAAAGCAGTCTGGGGAATGATGCAGGATGCGGGAAATTTCCCCGCAGAATCTGATTCTCTTAAGACAAAAATAGCATTTCTGGGAAATGCCTACACCTTCGGCTCAACGGCGTATGAAGAAAGCGACGGGGCAAAGGATGCAATACTGCGAATCAACAAAGAACTCTATGAGAAAAATAACGAGCAGGTTAATAATCTCTACGATGCCGGACGGCGCTGGAGTCTCTTGAAGTTTGAGGAGTTATATACAATCCTGGGAACGACATTCGATTTTTATTTTTTCGAAAGTGAAACAGAGAAGCTCGGACGGGCCCTTGTTCGCGAGTACTTAGAAAAAGGTATTTTTGTGGAAAGTGACGGCGCGGTCATCTTTGAAGCAGAAAAGTACGATTCAAAACTGCACACACGCGTCTTCATTACTCGTGAAGGCGTTCCTACGTATGAGGCGAAAGACTTACCGCTCAGCAAACTGAAGTTTGATGCGTACCCCTTTGATACGTCAATTATTGTCACCGCAGTAGAACAAAAGGAGTATGTTAAGGTCGTTCTAAAGGCGCTCGAGCAGATTAGTCCTGAATTAGCAGAGAAAACACTTCATATTTCTCACGGCATGCTTATGCTTCCGAGTGGTAAAATGAGTTCCCGAAAAGGAAGCGTGGTTACGGGAGAGTCTCTTCTTCGTGAGGCAATTAATGAGTCGCGTGCAAAAATGACAAAAGAGTATGAAGAGGGCGTAGCAGAAATGATTGCGACAGATGTCGGGGTTGCAGCAATCAAGTATTCTATTCTCCGTCAAGCAATCGGGAAAAACGTTATCTATGATCAGGAAAAATCACTTTCGTTTGAGGGAGATTCAGGTCCTTACTTGCAGTACTCAGCAGTGCGTGCACGCTCCGTGCTTGAAAAAGCAAAAAGAGAAGGAATTGTTGCCCGAGAGGTTGGACCAGAAGAGGCTTATGCGCTCGAGAGGCTTTTGTATCGCTTTTCCTCAGTGGTAGAAAAAGCAGAAGCGGAACACGCCCCTCACTACGTCACAACGTTTCTCACTGAAATTGCGGGTGAGTTTAACTCGTTTTATGCCGAACACATGATTGCTGACGCAAGCGACCCTTTTTCTCCGTACAAAGTACTCTTAACCGAGGCGTTCCTCGAGGTCATGCAAAACGGCCTCTATATCCTCGGGATACGCATTCCAGAAAAAATGTAGTTTCGCACGTTGACTCTTTTTTCTAAGAAGAGTAACGTGTTGTGCGGAGGTGTTCTTTATCCGACCATTCAGCGGACTTCGCAAGAAAGTACGAGCGGTCAGCAAGAAGCTCAGTGATCCCAGGGTGGAGGAAGCGTGCGAATATGTGCGCAGGTTACTCAGACAAGAGGGCAAAGAGTGTAATCGCCCTGAGTTCATCGAGAATCTCGATGGGGGTGGCTGGAAAATTGTCCTGAAGGTTACTCCTCATGGAGGTGACTACGACACTCTGACGTACTTCGTTCGAGAGAGGGAAGGAGCTTTTCACGCTGAACTTCAACCATAAGATAAAGTGCCACGCTCTGAAATACGAGTGTGGCTTTTGATTTTAAACGCTCTCTGCGCTACAGTAGACTGTATGACTAACGACAGAGATAACGAAAAAAATAAAACAGAGGACCATTCTGCGCGCGTTGAAATAAAAGCAGAAAGCGACATCTCTCGTCGCGAGGAAGAGGTGCTGGCGTTTTGGAACGAGCGTCATATTTTTCAAAAATCACTTGAAAAACCCTCACCTGAAGGTGATTTCGTCTTCTATGACGGGCCACCTTTTGCAACGGGACTTCCTCACTATGGCCACATTCTTCCTGGAACAATCAAGGACACGATTCCACGTTTTCAAACCATGCGCGGGAAGCACGTTCGCAGACAATGGGGGTGGGACGTTCATGGTCTTCCTGTTGAAAACCTTATAGAGAAAAAACTTGGGGTAAACACGAAAAAGGAGATTGAAGAGTTCGGCATAGCTCGGTTTAATGAAGAGGCACGAAGTTCAGTGCTTGAGTACCGCGATGACTGGAAAGAGATTATTCCTCGGACTGGTCGCTGGGTTGATATGGATAATGATTACAAGACGATGGACACAACGTACTCTGAAAGTGCGTGGTGGATTTTCAAGTCTCTTTTTGATAAAGGCCTCGTCTATCAGGGTTTCAAGTCGATGCACTTATGTCCTCGATGTGAAACAACACTTTCAAACTTTGAGGTAAATCTCGGATACGCAGACATTAAGGATCTTTCTGTCACTGTTAAGCTCGAGCTTGTTGATGAAAAGAATACGTTTCTTCTTATCTGGACAACAACACCATGGACACTTCCTGGCAATGTTGCTGCAGCGGTACATAGCGAAGTTGAGTATTCAAAGGTTTCGTTTGAGAACGAATTTTTCTGGGTTGCACGTGAGGCAATTACGAGAGTGTTTGGTGATAAAGAAATCTCAGTGGTTGAAACAAAGAAGGGAAGTGAACTCGTGGGTCTTTCATACACACCACCCTTTCCTTATTTTCTTGAAAAACCACTTGAGCATAAAGAGAATGCGTGGAAAGTGTACAGCGCAGACTATGTGACGACTGAGGATGGTACCGGCATTGTCCATCTTGCGCCCGCGTTCGGTGAAGAGGACCTTCTCCTTGCGGAGGAGCACGCCATCCCCATTGTTCACCATGTTACGAAAGACGGAAGTTTTACCGAGGAAGTAACTGACTTTGCAGGAAAGAAGGTAAAGCCGAAGGATACAGAGGGTGAGGACCACATGGAGAGTGACATTGAAATTATTAAATGGCTTGCTCATCACGACTTACTTTTTGCAAAAGAAAAAATAACGCACTCGTATCCTCACTGTTACAGGTGTGATACGCCTCTCTTAAACTATGCAAGTGAGTCATGGTTTATCTCCGTTACTGATATAAAGGATAATTTGCTTAAGGCAAATAAAAGTGTTCATTGGACACCGTCTGAAATTGGAGAGGGTCGGTTCGGGAAATGGCTTGAAAATGCGAGGGACTGGGCAATCTCACGGGAACGATACTGGGGAGCGCCTTT
This sequence comes from Minisyncoccota bacterium, assembly GCA_040879625.1. Lineage (GTDB taxonomy): Bacteria > Patescibacteriota > Minisyncoccia > Phycocordibacterales > JAXHMZ01 > JAXHMZ01. Next base: position 3,893 of record JBBDJZ010000039.1, read on the forward strand.
ACCTGTATGGAAAAGTAAAGACGAAACAGAGATTGAAGTATTCGGCTCTATTCGTGACCTGAGGCTTCAATCGAAAGAGGCGCTCACAGAACTCATTGTGGTGCGCCACGGTGAAAGTGAAAAAAATAAAGGTGACTACATTGATTCCTCGCTTGATACGTTTGATCTAACTCCAGAAGGGGTGAGGCAGGCAGAAGAAACTGCAGAGCGTCTCGCGGGAGTTGTTGACGTTGTGTATTCTTCGCCTGTTCTTCGATCTCGACGCACTGCTGAGATTATTGCAAAAACACTTGGGCTTGAAGTCATTATCTCGGGCGAGATTGGAGAAATTCAAAGTGGCGAGTGGGATGGCAGACAAATAACCGACCCAGATATACAAAAAAGCAGAAAAGCGTTTGCTTCTCTCGACAGTGAGGTTCGCTATAGTACCAAGCATGGCGCTACGGGTGAAAGTTGGGAAGAGTTCGATACCCGTCTTAACTCCTTTATTGATGAGGTTGTCGCCTCTCATAAAGGCAAATGTGTACTGGTGGTTGGACACCAAGGAACCGTACAATTTACGAACCGTCGGGCGACCTCAGAGCCAGTGAGTACGAAGCTCTTAAACAGTCTCTCAGCGGGTCCGTATGCCGAGCCACATTGCTACACCTTTAGGACCGATACGCTGAAGCCGTTTGATTTTCATCGTCCGTATATTGACGAGATTGTTGTCTATTCAAAAAAGGGTACAGAGCTTGTTCGTATTCCTGAGGTATTTGATACGTGGTATGAATCGGGCTCTATGCCTTATGGACAGTATCATTATCCTTTTGAGAACATCGCAGAGTTTGACCCTCTTAAGAATATTGGTTTTCCGGCAGACTTTATTTCTGAGGGACTTGACCAAACACGTGGCTGGTTCTATTCACTTATGGTCCTCGGCGTAGGTCTTTTTGGAGTTTCTCCGTATAAGAATGTCATCGTGCACGGGATGATTCTTGCGGAAGACGGAAAGAAAATGAGCAAACGGCTGAAGAACTATCCAGACGTTATGCGTATTATTAATAAGTACGGCGCAGATGCGCTTCGCTACTATCTTCTTTCTTCGCCAGTTATTCGAGGAGAGGAATTGTGGTTTTCTGAAAAGGGGGTTGCTGAAGTTATGCGTAAACTCATTGCGCGACTTGATAACGTCGTATCGTTTTATGAATTGTATCGTCAACCTGCCTACGAAAAAAGCGCGAGAACCGCAGAGGAGAGCACTCATCCGCTCGATGTGTGGATTCTTGCTCGACTCCAGGTGCTCGAAAATAGCGTACGTCAGTCAGTTGAAAACTATGAGCTCGATAGATCCACCCGCCCTATTCTCGATTTTATTGATGACTTATCCACGTGGTATCTGCGCCGCTCGCGTGACCGCTTCAAAGGAGAAGATGAAAAAGACAGGAAACACACAGGAACGACGTTGTATGTCGTCCTGAAAACGCTCTCAAAGATTATGGCACCGTTTACTCCATTTTATGCAGAGTATCTCTTTAGACTCTTGCGACAAGAAGAGGAAGAAGAAAGCGTACACCTTGCGGAGTGGCCGGTACTCGCTCGTAATGAAAAAAAGAGAGATGAAACGCTCAATGCAATGAGTAGGGTGAGAGATATTGTATCTGAAGGCCTTCAGGAGAGAAGCAGTGCCGGTATCAAGGTGCGACAACCACTTGCTACCCTGTACTATGGAGGAGAACAATTACCACGTGAACTTGAGGGGGTTATTGCAGATGAGCTCAACGTAAAAAAGTGTCTCTATAAAAAGGGGCAGGAGTCTGTTGCGCTCGATCTCGAAATAACCAAAGCATTACAAGATGAAGGAACTCTGCGCGAACTCATGCGGGTTATCCAAAGTAGACGCAAAGAACTCGGTCTTAATCCTCACGATGAAGTTGCATTGAGTATTGAAACGAATGAAGAAGGTAAGCGTATCTTGAGCCTACACAAAGCAGTACTTGTCTCGACAGTTTCAGCACGCGCGCTTACGGTCGAGGTGCTTACCGAGCCGGGCGAAAGCGCGCTTGTTATCGAGGGAATTCCTTTTGGTATTGCTCTCAGCTAGCCCTCCTCCTCTATGAGTCATACGACCTACACCACCCCTGCCTATGTGCTCTCGGTGAGGAATATCGGAGAAGCAAACCGACTCTTCACGCTTCTGACGCGTGACTTCGGTACTCTTTCAGCAACGGCTCAAAGTATTCGTTTAGAGAGGTCAAAACTTCGCTTTGCACTCCAGCGCTTTTCATTTGCAGAGGTTTCGCTTGTCCGGGGTAAGGGAGGGTGGAGAATCACAAACGCATATTATCTGAGTAACATCTTCTTAGACAAGAGCTCTCTTCACCAACGAATTGTTGTAGATAGTACCGAATTATTGCGACGTCTTGTTGTGGGCGAAACTCCTGACGAGAACCTGTTCTCTATTGTTTCAGATGGGTATATGACCCTTTCCGCGCTTGAGTCGAAGCAGTTACCAGCGTTTGAGCTCGTTTTTGTATCAAAAATACTAACGACACTCGGATATGGGGGGGAGACGGGTATCCTTGAAGAGTTTGACCGTGAGAGTGTTTCAAGTGAATCACTCCGAACGCTTGCAGAGGAGAAGCGCCCCCTTATCGTTAAGGAAATCAATTCAGCGCTCTCCTCGAGCGGTCTGTAGAAGCAATGCGGTGCTCGTTGTTCTTACTCGGAGCAACAGAGGAGCATATTTTTGATATACTAATTACTATGTCAGAAGACGATATACTCGAAAAGCTAAAAAAACAACTCTACTCGCGTGATGGAGTGCGTCGCTCGCACACTCAGGATAACAGGCGCAGAGATGAACCCCGTGAAGAGAGCAGTGATTGGCCATACGAAGAGGAGCCCGTTGTTTTTCGCGAGCCTCTACAGAAAAAAGTACAAAAAGCAGCGAAGGCAACAGTGAATAAATATTTTTCACTGTTTGTCATCCTTTCTGTTGTTATTTTTATTCTGACGAGCTTGTTTGTTGGGTACCGTCTCTTTTTTGCAGGTTCGCTCATTTCTCCTCGTAACGTAGACATTGAAGTAAATGCGCCCGCCACTGCACGAGCGGGGGATAAGGTGGTGGTCGTACTCTCGATTACCAACAGAAACAAAGTTGACCTCCTTGACGCAGAACTGGTTGTCACTCTTCCTGACGATACGCTCTCTGCCGACGAAAGTGGTAATGAGGTTGATGAAATAACTCGGTCACTTGGTGTGATTGGCGCAGGTGAAACCGTTGAAGAGGAGATTGAAATACTACTTTTTGGTCAAGAAGAAGACGAAGTGGAGATACTCTTTGATCTCGATTACGGCACAGAGAACTCAAACGCGCGCCTCTCTAACTCTGAAGTTCACACGATACGAATAAGCACTGCTCCCGTATCGATTCTTATTGTCCCTTCGGCAAAAGAAGTACAGTCTGGCAATCAGTTTGAAATTGAAATAGATATAATATCGAACACAACAGCGCCTCTCGATGGTCTCCTTTTGCACGTCGAGTATCCGGGTGGGTTCAATTTTGTTTCAAGTAATCCGAGCCCCGTTGCTGATACGAATATCTGGCGAATAGGAGATCTTCGCTCGCAAGAAAGAGAAACGGTGACACTGAGGGGGTATCTTGAAGGACAGAATGATGAACGTAGGTTCTTTAAAGTAACGGTTGGTGAAGAGGGTGACGGGGGTTATACCATCGGAAGGCTGTTTGCTTCCGCAGAGGAGTCCGTGAACATAACAGCACCCCAGATAGCGCTTTCCACTGAGATTAATAAGTCAGGAGGACAAACAGTGTCTTCTATGGCGGGTGAACAAGTAACCGTGAGTATTCGTTGGGGCAATACACTTCGCGATGTTCTAAGAAATATGGTTATTGAAGCAGAGATTGACGAGCAGTATATTCTCCGTGATTCCATAAAAGTTGAGAAGGGATTTTATCAGTCCTCAACAGACATCATTCAGTGGGACAGAACAACAGATAGTAACCTTGCTTCAATTGAGTCGCTTGGGAGGGGGTCCGTAACCTTTTCATTTACCGTGGCTGATGGAAACGCACTCGCAAACGCCATAAACCCAGAGATTCCTATTTCTATTAGAGCGCGAGCAAGTGAGCCGCAGGGTGTCGACAGCTCTCGGGACGTAGAGAACACACTTGAACGAGTGGTGAGAATAGCTTCTGACATTGTTATTTCTCAAAGTAGTACACCGGCGGGTGGCGCGAACCCCCCACGGTCGGAGATGGAAAGTCTTTATGTTGTACGATGGATGGTGGGCAACTCTGGCAATCAGGTGAACGGCGCTTCGGTGAGAGCAGCGTTACCATCCTACGTGACGTTTGTAGAGTCTGAGGATGAGAGCGTTCGGTTTAGTCCATTGACGAATGAGGTAATATGGAACGTTGGTACGATAGCTGAAAATACGAGTTTCTCTTCAAATCTCCAAACCTCATTCACGATTAGCTTCACCCCAAGCCGTTCTCAGATAGGGAAACCAGCCCTTCTTGTGTATGATGCGCTCATTGAAGGTCGGGACTCCTTTACGGGCTCTCTACTTAGGTCGCATGCCGCCTCACTTCAAAGTTCAACGATAATAGAGTAGGATACGTTTCTATGAAAGCAAATAATACTATACACAACGCACCCCTTGAAAACAAAATGGATGCACTTAGTGCGTTGCTTAAAAGAAGGGGATACGTCTTTCAGGGATCACTCATCTATGGAGGCCTTGCGGGAACCTACGACTATGGGCCCTATGGATCTCTCCTCAGAGAAAATCTCAAGCGTCTGTGGTGGCACCATTTTGTATATTCTCGTGATGATATGTACGCTCTCGATGCCTCGATTCTTATGAATCCTTCAGTATGGGTAGCGTCAGGGCACGTGGGTGGATTTTCTGATCCTTTAGTTGAAGATGTGAAGACGCATAAAAGATATCGCGCGGACCACCTTTTCGAAGAAGCAGGCATTGATGCAGCGGGGAAAAGCACTGAGGAGATGAATATCCTTTTGCACGAAGGAAACGTAAAGAGTCCGGAAGGCAATCCTCTTGGTGATGTTCGTGATTTTAATATGATGTTTGAAACAAAAGTGGGGGCCGCAGAAGATACGTCCTCGGTGACGTATCTTCGACCAGAAACGGCTCAGGGTATTTTTGTAAACTTTAAAAATATTGTTGATACGTTTCATCCAAGGATTCCTTTTGGAATTGGTCAGATTGGTAAGGCGTTTAGAAATGAGATAACTCCTCGTGATTTCATTTTCCGTCTACGAGAGATGGAGCAGATGGAAGTAGAGTACTTTGTTCGAGAAGAAGAATGGGAAAAGCACTTTGAAGTGTGGAGACGCATCATGTGGGATTGGATTGACCTCATCGGCCTTTCACGCGGGTCAGTGAGTGAGCATGAAATCGATTCAGCGGATCTCGCACACTACTCGAAGCGTACTATTGATTTTGAGTTTGCGTATCCGTTTGGAACAAAAGAGCTCTATGGGCTCGCGTATCGTACAAATTATGATCTCACGAAGCACAGCGAGCACTCAGGGGTAAAACTTGAATATTTTGATGAATCTACAAAAGAGCGCTTCATTCCTCATGTTATCGAGCCATCTCTTGGACTCGACAGAACCATGCTTGCTGTCCTCCTTGATGCCTACACGGTCGACACGCTCGGTGGTGAAGAGCGTGAATACCTTAACCTTTCATGGAGCGTCGCCCCTGTTAAGGTTGCGGTGTTTCCGTTGTTAAAAAACAAATCAGAACTTGTGGAAAAAGCGCGCGATGTCTTTACGACACTGAGGCGAGATATCCCCGAAGTACGTTTCGACGACAATGGAAATATTGGAAAAAGATATCGCAGACAGGATGAAATAGGGACACCATTTTGTGTAACGATTGATTTCGACACCCTTACTGACGAGACAGTCACCGTACGTGAGCGCAACTCAGGGGAGCAGGTGCGCGTACCCCTCTCTGAACTTTCGTCTCACCTTCTCTCATCTCGATAATATGAATTACACAGCAGAAACTCTTAAGGGTGGAGTTCGGTTTGTTCACGTACCGATGTCCTCTAACCCAGCAGTAACCTCAATGGTTCTTATTAATACAGGATCAGAGTTTGAGAGCAGAGAAGAGAGTGGTATCTCACACTTTCTTGAGCATATGCTTTTTAAAGGCACCGAAAAGCGACCAAAAGGAATTGATATCTCGCGCGAGCTTGATCAGATCGGGGCAAGCTATAACGCATTTACGTCGAGAGAATACACAGGGTACTATATAAAATCAGCCAAGGTGCATTTTGAAAAAGTAACCGACGTTCTCGCTGACATTGTGCAACATTCGCTTCTTCGCGATGAGGACATAGAACGAGAACGAGGTGTCATTCTTGAAGAAATTAACATGTATCGTGATCTTCCTCAGGAGCAGGTAGCTGATATGTTTACTTCGCTCGTATACGGTGATACACCCGCGGGAAGGGATGTGCTTGGCTCAAAAGAGACGGTGCGTTCTTTTACGTCAACTCACTTTCACTCATATCGAAAGCGCCATTATATTCCTGAGAAAACAGTGGTCGTCGTTGCCGGAGGAGTCAGCTATGAGAGGGCACGAAACACGGTCACGGCGCTGTTTGCAGAATACGGAAAGGGGCGCGCGTTCACAAAGGGTGCATCAAAGAAAAAGGTTAAAAAGTTTGTACCAGAGTCTCGCGTGAAAATTACGTATAAAAAAACAGACCAAACGCATTTTGTTCTTGGAAGTACCACGTGCGACAGGTACCACGAGGACATCTGGACTCTCGGAGTGCTTTCGGCGGTACTCGACGGCGGAATGAGCGGACGAATCTTTCAGCGTATTCGTGAAGAACTTGGGGCTGCATATTATGCAAGTTATGGTTCTAGTTTGTGTACTGACCACGGCGACTGGTCTCTTTCTGCTGGTGTAACAAACGCCCGAACAAAAGAGGTGCTCAGCGCTTCTTTAGAAGAGTTAGTGCGTGTACAACGTGAACTCGTTGGTCCTGAGGAGCTTAAAAAAGCACAGGAGTATCTTATCGGCTCACTGTTGCTGTCGCTTGAAACATCTGGGGCACGCGCACGATTTTATGGCTTTCAGAGTCTGTTTAAGGAAAGTCAGATGTATACTCCGGATGAGATGAGTAAAAAGATTAATGCAGTAACCGCAGAAGACGTGCAGAGAGTAGCAAAGAAGTACTTAAAGAAAACCAACATGCGTCTCGCTCTCATTGGTCCACACAAAGACCCTACTTCGTTTGAAAAACTCTTGGAATAAGGGGTTCTACCCCACGCGTGACGCTGAAAGTATGCGTGCTAGAATACAGATATGAATAATCGCCACGAAATTTCAATCACAACAGAAACATTCATACGCGCCCTACTTGTTGGAGTTGGGGCACTGTTTATTTTCTTAATTCGTGACATTCTTCTCATCCTTCTCGTCTCAGTCGTTATTGCCTCAGCCGCAACACCGGCGGTAGATTTTTTCTCACGGTTTAATTTTCCTAGGGCAGTTTCGGCGGGTATCGTATATGCTTCCGCAGCCACGATGTTTGCAATTTTCTTCTATTTTTTCGTGCCAATTATTGTTGCCGAGGTTTCTGGTTTTCTTACCACATTACCCCAGTATTCTTCCGAAATTTTGCCAGAAGCATTAGATCAGGACACAGACATTGCGACGGCTTCCATTGATGAGATTTCTGCAAACATCCGTGCCCTTCTAAGTACCTTTTCTGGAAGTATTTTAGGAACAACAGCCGTGGTGTTTGGGGGCTTGTTTAATTTTACGCTTATTATTTCCATCTCGTTTTATTTGTTGATTCAGAAGAATGGAGTAGCACGATTTCTCTCGTATGCTATCCCTATAAAATATACTGAACGCGCTCTTTCTCTCTGGGTGCGTTCACAGAGAAAAATTAGTGATTGGTTTAGAGGTATGGCAATAGCGAGTCTTGCTGTGGGAATTTCTGTCTACATCGGACTTTTGTTACTCGGAGTTCCGTATGCGTTTTTGTTGGCCCTTCTTTCTGGTTTGCTCAATTTTATTCCAATTATAGGACCGATTATTTCAACGGTTCCTGCAGCTGTGGTTGGTTTTGCTGAGGGAGGCGCCCTCATTGGAATACTCACCGTTCTTCTCTTTGTGTTTATACAGGCACTTGAGAGTCACGTGCTCTATCCGATTGTTGTCGGTAGATCGGTCGGAGTCTCACCCATAGTAATTCTCCTTGCGGTGGGTATCGGCTCAAAACTTGGAGGATTTCTCGGGATTCTACTCGCGGTTCCTTTTTCAGCGATTTTTATGGAATTTCTTGCAGACATGAGAGCGCAACATACAGCTAACAAAAAAGAAAAAGAACCAGAGAAGCCGAACTCAGAAATACCAAAGGAGGATGTGGTCTAGCTATATTTTACTATGACAAAAAAACAAACACGATTTGTCACAACGACGCTTCCATACGTAAACGCCGACCCGCATATTGGACACGCGCTCGAATTTGTACAGGCTGACTGCTTTGTACGCCACTCACGGCTCTTAGGCTTTGATACGTTGTTTAATATTGGCACCGATGAACATGGTATAAAGATTTTCCGTAAGGCTGAAGAAAAGGGAGTTGAGGTGAGGAAGTACGTGGATCAGTACGCAGAGCGGTTTCGAACCTTTGCAGATGAGCTCGATATTGATTACACGAACTTTATTCGTACGACCGATGAGCACCACATACACGCAGCTCAAGCATTTTGGAGTCTGGTACAAAAGAATGGCCATATTTATAAAAAGCAGTACAGCATCAAGTACTGTGTAGGGTGTGAGCTTGAGAAAAGTGATTCTGAAGTTGAAAATGGACGTTGTCCCATCCATCCGCACCTTGAGCTTGAGCACATTGATGAGGAAAACTATTTCTTTGCTTTTTCTCGTTTTGCTGATGACCTACTGAAGCTGTACACAGAACGCCCTGATTTTGTTGTGCCTGACTATCGTTTTAATGAAATACGTTCCTTTGTGGAGCGTGGATTACAAGACTTTTCTATTTCTCGGCTTAAAGAGAAGATGCCGTGGGGAATTGAGGTTCCTGACGATCCAGAGCACGTGATGTATGTATGGTTTGACGCGCTCGTAAACTATATTTCAACACTTGGTTGGCCTGAGGAACAAGAAACATTTGATACGTTTTGGCCTGTCATTCAGTTTGCTGGCAAAGATAACCTCAGGCAACAATCAGCAATGTGGCAAGCAATGCTTATGGCGGCTGAAATCGAACCTTCTCGACAGATTGTTATTCATGGCTTTATCCAGAGCGACGGACAGAAAATGAGCAAATCACTCGGTAATGTAATTGATCCCGTTGATCTTATTAACTCTTTTGGAAAGGAAGCGCTACGCTATTATCTTCTTCGGCACGTTCACCCCTTTGAAGATTCTGACGTTACGGCTGAAAAGGTGGGTGAAAGTTATACCGCAAATCTGGTGAACGGGCTGGGAAATCTCGTCTCGAGAATACTTAAAATGTACGTTCAGTATGAAGTTGAGGCAAAAATTGAGCCACTCGAAGAAATGTACAAAACCGAAGAGTTCTCCGAGTATCGTTCCCTTATTGAAGCATATGAGTTTAACCGAGCGCTTGATTATATATGGAAAGAAATCGGGGATCTTGACGCGCTGATACAGGAAAAAGAGCCGTTTAAACTTGTTAAAACAGATAGAGATCAAGCAAAAGAAATCGTTGCGTATCTCGCTATTCGTCTTAACGATATTGCCTCGCTTCTTCTTCCGGTACTGCCCGACTCAGCTGTTAAAATTCACGATTTACTTGTCGCCCGTGAGATGCCCGAACCTCTTTTCCCGAGGAAATAAACAAAAGAAGTACTAGTGTTTTCTATAGAGACAAATTGACACACTCTGTGAAATCAGTATAAATGTGTAAGGTGTTATGATGTTCATTTTCACACAACAGAAAAGGGGTGCATCTCATGTCGAAGGAAAGCCGACCGATCAAGTGTCGAATTTCAACGACGAATGGACATTCTTTTCGAATCATAGAAAGGTGGTGCCGTCGGCATAACCTTTTTAGGCATACGGATGAGGAAGGTAAAGAAGGCCTCGTGCTCTACGCTTCCGTTTCCAGGAAACACCGTGGAGTTCTCGATACCATGATAAAAGATTTCAATGGAGTGACCGTACGTGTGATTTCTAAACTGCCCAAACCGCCAAGTATTCGTAGGCGGCTGCTCAAAAGCGGAGGTGTGAAGACAGGGGGTAGCAGGCGTGTTTTCTCAAAAAGGCAAGAAGAAAGAATGAAAAGAGAGGAGCTCAATACAGAGCCTTTCGAGCAGTCTTGGATTTGTGGTGTCCCCATTCAGGAGATTCGTGAATGGGCTCAAATTTGCAGTAAGGGAGAGTTCCTTCGCTGGCATAACATAACCGCAAAAGATTTCAACAAAGCAGTTTTGGAGTTTGACGGTGAAGTTGATATTCACTTCACGTATTCGTGTCCCACCGAGAGTTGCGGATACGTTTTTAGTGGGAAGGATGCACTGAAGGAGTTTAGAAAGCACATTCTACGCATCAAACACTCAAGAGCTCGTTAGGGATTGTTTATGAGGGGGGACAGAAACCCCTCTTTTTTTATAGTGATGAGTGGGCAGTGTCTCTTTTGGGGAGTCTGTTATACCTCGACGAACCATGCGCTCTGGGTGTACTAAGGAGTATTTTGGCGGTGTGAGTGATATGCGCACTCAGATAGAGAGGGGTTTCGCTCTGTAAAAAGGACTGATGAAATAAAGAGATGACAAAAAGTGCAAGGCAACCCCTTGCGCTTTTATTTTTGCTTCAAAAGCGTACTATCAAAGCATGGAACCGCTTGCATCTAGAATACGACCAAGGAATCTTCGTGAATTTGTGGGGCAAGAGCAACTCGTGGGTGAGGGCAAACCACTCCGAAATGCAATTGAAGAAAAGAAGAAGTTCTCGTTTATCCTTTGGGGGCCACCAGGTGTCGGCAAGACAACTCTTGCGCGTATATATGCTGAAGCTATCGGCGCTGATTTTTTCGAGCTTTCAGCGGTCTCGGCAGGGAAGGCAGATGTTCGCAAAATCATAGAAAAAGAAAGTGAGGAGACCAAGGTACTTTTTCTCGATGAAATACATCGCTTTAACAAAGCGCAGCAAGATTTTTTACTGCCACACGTCGAATCAGGCAATATAGTGCTCATAGGCGCGACAACAGAGAATCCTTCGTTTGAGATTATCTCGCCACTTCTTTCCCGCGTGCGAGTGTTCGTTCTTGAAAGCCTCACGGATGAGGACATTGGCAACATTATTGATAGAGCACAGATTGCAGTCAGTCGTGAGGTGCGTAAGTTTCTCGTGTCGTATGCTAATGGTGATGCGCGTTCGGTACTGACACTTCTTGAAAATACGAGCGAGCTGTACGGCGAGATTACCCCCGACAATCTAGAGGCAACTGCGAGCAGGAACCTTCGTTACGACCGCACGGGGGACGAGCACTACACTACTATTAGTGCTTTTATAAAGAGCATGCGGGCAAGCGACGCTGATGCAGCACTCTACTATCTTGCGAGAATGATTACGGCAGGAGAGGACCCTAAATTTATTGCGCGACGCATGGTCATCTTTGCTTCCGAGGATGTGGGGCTCGCACAGCCAACAGCGCTTGTGGTGGCAAATGATGTGTTCCGAGCAGTTGAGACCGTTGGACTACCTGAAGCTGGGATTAATCTTGCGCACGGCGCGACGTATCTCGCGCTCGCAAAGAAAGACCGTCGAGCATGTGAGGGCTATAAAGAAGCACTTTCTGACGTAAAAAAATACGGCAACGTACCCATACCGCTCTCTATACGCAATGCACCAACGAAGCTTATGAAAGAGTTGGACTACGGTAAGGACTACGAAATGTATCCCGAGGAAGGCAAAAGCCTTCTTCCGGAGAAGCTTTCTGGGAAGTCATATATAAAACGCAAAAGAGAGGAGTAGTGTGGTAGGATATCACGTATATGGCAGGTTTTAGATCAAAAGAAATGCAAGAGCGCTACGTGCTTGGTAAAGAAAAGGAAGGACGCGAAAGTGGCACTTTTATATTCGACTGGGAGAATGAAGCCATCAAGACCTTTGAATATTGGGCGCTTCTGCCGTGTACGTTTTTCTATGACCTTATTGCCGAGGAGCATCACTTGCTTGTACCCAAGCGTATTTTTGGAATATTTGCCGACATGAATGTCGAAGAATTTGAAGAGCTGAAGAAAATAAAACTCGAACTAAGTCCGTATTACAGTTTTATTATTGAGAATTTTCCATCAGGAGCTTCGGTGCCGACACATTTTCATATGCACTTTATCAGGGCGAAGGGAGGGGCAGAGTCCCGTAGCTAAAAAAGTATATGGATACACCAAAATACATCGACATCCACTC
>JBBDJZ010000040.1:0-2577 GCA_040879625.1 Minisyncoccota bacterium
CTCTCTTGCTTCGCAATTCACCTTACATTTTTATAGTCGTTACACTCCTTAAAAATTAGGTCAAAAGGTCGAGTATATGTTGCTCGATTCCTGTCGAGCAGCATTCGAGACCTGTGTAGGCTCTATAAAAAACGAGTCTCGGTTCAGACCCACAAAAAACACGTATGTGTCTGATAGAAACCGTGTTATTGCGCTAGTTAAGAAAGTATTGTATAATTACAAAGTAACTATAGGCCACAGAGTCGTATCACTTACCGCGAGAGTGGTTCAATTTTTTGCTATAGAGTTCTAATTTATAAGTATTAAGCACCTTAGAGTGTTTTTATACGCCCTATGTAATTTCTAAAGTTAAAACAAAAAATTATGAATATTCTTTACATTAGCCCAAATTCACCATTCGAAAGTATCGGAGGTATTGAACGGTATCTTGTTAATCTCATTAACTACAGCGAGAATCAAAAGGATATAAATACTTTTGTCTTGCTTCCATCGTTTTCAGAAGAAGAGATTATTGTTAAGAATAACGTGACGGTTCTTACACATAGAAGTCTAGGACTCAACGGAGAGGATTTTGAACAAGGGGGAGGAGTTTTTAAAAAAGCTTCAAACTTTGCGATCTTTGTGGAGAAGATTATTCAGGAACAGAATATCGATGTTATCTGTGCAGAGAATTTCCATCTTGGGCTGCCGGCCGCGTTTAGTTTGCGACTTAATATGGTTGCAGGTTTTTATGGTGTACCCATTGTACTTCGTCTGCATTCATTCGCCGGTTCTTATCTTCAGACTGAGCTCATTAATCAATTGATGTGGAAAAAGATAAGTTGTGTAAGTAGGAGTGTCGCTGGTGACAGTTTTCATAAGGGTGCAGATATTGATCTCCTTTCGACAAACTATCTAGGTGTCGATAACGAAAGGTTTAAACCAAATCCAGATGCATCAGACAAACTCAGAGAAAACCTCTCTTTGCCAAGTGATTCGAGAATCGTCTTAAGCGCAACACGTATTGTACTTGGAAGTAAAAATATTTTAAAAGAGAAAGGTTTGATTAGTATGATTCGAGCCTTTTCTAGACTCTCTGCCCGACATCCAGAAATATATCTTTTAATCGCTGTTGGGAGACCCCCTAAAAACCTTGATCGGCAGTTTGAAGATGCACGTACGATGCTTATGGGGTATCTCAAACTTAATAATGTTGAGTCGCGGTCTATCGTAAAAACATTTAATCTTGATGAAATGCCTGATGTCTATGCTGGGTCAGATGTGTTCGTTCTTCCGTCAGAGAACGAAACGTTTGGTCAGGTGTTTATTGAAGCAATGGCAAGCGGAATTCCTGTTGTTGGAACAAACGTGGGAGGAATACCAGAAATTATCAATGATTCGTCTAATGGGTATTTAGTAGCGGTAAATAACTCCACGAGTCTTGCTCAGAAGATAGAGAAACTCATGTACGACGATAAGGTACGAGAATCTTTTATACGCGCAGGTATAGAAACAGTCGAAAACAAGTTTTCATCGAACCAACAGTTTAGTACTTTCAATGAGATGCTAGGTGAAGTTGTAGAGAAATAGGCCTATTGTTTGTTTCTATAAAAAATCCTCGATAAGTTCTACTATTTTCTCTTGATTACTCGGATTAAGCCAGTGGATTCTCGGATCTCTTTTAAACCATGTTTCTTGTCGCTTGGCATATCTATAGATCTCGGTCTCAAGCTTTGTTTCCATTTCCCTGCGGGTTAACTCTTTTTGTAAAAAAAGTGATACATACTTGTACTCGAGTCCAAGTTCAATCATCCGTTCAAAAGAGAGTCCACTATCGTGAAGTTTTTGCACTTCTTCTATGAGGCCACTCTCAAGTCGTCGATAAAGACGCGTATGAATTCTTTCTTTGATTTTTTCTCTTGGTAGTGTGAGTCCGATTTGTAAGGAGGAAAAAAGGGGCTCTGCTTTTACGTCAGGGACGTATCCAATTTCGGTAGCAATTTCAATTGCACGAATGAGTCTGCGTGAGTTATTCCTATCAATAGTTTTGGCGCGCTTTGGATCAAGTTTTTCTATTTTTTGAAATAACTCTTCTGTGGTTTTTAATTTTAAATCATTCCTTAGGGTTTCGTTCGGTTTCACTTCTGGAAACGACGTGTTATCTACAACAGATTGTATGTACAACCCCGTCCCTCCACAGATAATCGGAAGTTTTTCTCGCTCAAGTACATTCTCTATTTTCTTTAGGGCCTGTTCTTTCCAGTCGGTGACAGCGTATCGTGTGGATGGGTCTGCAACATCGAGTAGGTGGTGAGGAACCCCTTTCATTTCTTCATCCGTTATTTTACCCGTTCCAATATCTAGCCCTCGATATACTTGCCGAGAGTCAGCAGAAATAATCTCTCCGTCAAATCGTAACGCAAGCTCAACAGCGAGGTCGCTTTTGCCAATTGCTGTGGGACCAAGGATTACGAGGATTTTGGGGAGAGTGGACATGGTTTACTAAATGATTAAGTGAAGGACCGAGCACCATTGAGCCCATGGTGCTCGGCTCTTCGCCCCAACTCGCTTCGCTCACTTGTGCCGAAGGAGGGAATC
>JBBDJZ010000041.1:0-231 GCA_040879625.1 Minisyncoccota bacterium
TTATCTTCAGATCTTTTCCGCCAAACATCGACTCTCGGTGTTTTTTATTTGTCTCCGGGTTTCCGCTAGGCCTTGCCTAGCGGAATGTTCATGCCTAGAACAGATCGAAAAATGAAGTACGCGAGGCCTTACCTAGCGTAAGTATGTTCGCAAGAACAAATCGAAAAACCTAATTCCTGAACCCCCATCAACAAACCTAAAAGGTATCTCTCGACCATCGAGAGTTACTCG
>JBBDJZ010000041.1:331-2455 GCA_040879625.1 Minisyncoccota bacterium
GTACCGTTGTTGTGGGTGATGCCTAACTCTAATTTAGTAACTCGGGAAGGGGTTGTTGACGGTCGATCTCTCGGGACGTCTACTGTCGGGACGTCTGGATCTCTCGGGACGTCTACTGTTCTGTCTGAACCCCCATCAACAAACCTAAAAGGTATCTCTCGACCATCGAGAGTTACTCGTATCTTAGCGTCAGGAGTAGCTTTAAATGTTTTGGTAAACTGTACGTTGCGTACAACCTGTGCGCACACAGTACCGCTTTGTGGAGGTATGGTGGTGAAGCGTAACTCAACATAGTCAACACCGTCGTGGCGAACAATTGGAAGGTAACCCAGTCTGTAACAAGGGTTTGGTTGAGTTAGATCTCCATTGATTGTATAGGTACCGTTGTTGTGGGTGATGCCTAACTCTAATTTAGTAACTCGGGAAGGGGTTGAACTCCTATCAACCACCTCAATAGAAGCCGTGGCAAACTCAGGAGAAGAAAATAAAATCAGTCCCGCAGTAACACTAAAAACGGCTACTGAGAGCACCTCGAGCATTTTCTTTAATTTTTGCATTATAGCCTTTTATATTTTATATTAATGACGCTTAATTACTGAAATTTTAGCATTTTATAGAAAACAAGGTTATCCACACATTAACTAACTATGTAAGTCAACCTCTCTGGCTTTGCTTGAACGTGATCACTCGATACGGGTACCAACTGAGAAAGCCGATTAGAACGGCGGTAGAATTAGGGTCAATATAAAGTCATAGGTTTCGCGAGGCCTTGCCTAGCGGAAGTCGTTCTAGTAGAAGAAAGAGCCCCGCTACTTATTCTCCCCATAGTGTTTATCCAAAACGTCGATGAGGGCGTTCTTAAAAGCTTCAGCATGTTTTGGTGATAGAACAATTCGACTTACCAGGACTCCTTCGTTTGGTGAATTGGGGGCTACATATGCAAAATCAAAGGTCACCTCCAAATCCGTTGCGTTAATCTGAGCGACATTACTAAATTTACCACTCTGTAGTGCTTCTGATATGTTAATCTTCAATTCTGTTGTTTGAGCGCTTTGCTTAAAGTCTGCCATGTATTTATTAAAGTTTATAGATAATATAACCTAGTATAACTCCTCTTACTGCACTAGCGCGAGGACTTGCGAGTTATCAGATTTAGAAATGAGCAAAGATCCTTTTATCTTCTCCTTCGATTCGAACGTTTCTGCCGTACGGCATTGGTATTTGAGGATCGGTGTGCCCAAAGTTCATATTTTGCACAATTGGAATTTCCTTACTATATTGTCGTACCGCTTTTTGTACTGACTCTTGTTGTTGTTTCCGGTACTCCGCTTTTTGTTCAGGTGTATTGGGTTTATCAAATTCCCATGATTTTGCGCGACCCATTAATACGCCTTGCACCCGCTCCAATATTCCCCGCTCACCAAAGGCGCGAAGTACTCGAAACACATAATCAGCAGAGGGCATCTCCTCTGATGTTTCCAGCATCAAAACAATTTTCTCAAACTGCTCCAGTGTTGGAATGGGAACGTTGTGACGGAGCATCTCATCTACTGATTCAACACATCCACCCCACAGTAATCCTTCCGCATCTTTACCACCGTCCCAAAGAAATCCCTCATTAGTCCAGTGCTGTCTTTTGGTTTTTAAAAGTGACGCGTCACCCCAATCAAGCCCTTGGTCATTGTATGTTTCTGATGCGGTCAGTTCGAACTCACCGTCATCAAACAGAGCGTGTTTAATGTATCGGACTGTATACTCATCCATCTCTCTCTGCATGGCGAATTGAGAAAAAAGTGAGCCGCCATAGTATGAAGGAATGCCGTTCAAGAATAGGAAATTGCAAAAGTGTGAGTTGTCGCTGTATCCAAAAAATGGCTTCGGGTTGTTTAGGAATGGTTCAGCGGGAAGATTCTTAACGTACGTTACCTGATCATTGCCACCAATTGTGGTGATAACTGCTTTGATCTCGGGATCTGAAAAAGCAGCAATTAAGTCTGCAGACCGTTCTTCAGTAGATGCACCAAGTTTTGCTGTACTTGGATATTCTACCGGTACTAACCCAAATACTGTTTCAAGTCGATCTAAACCTAATTTATATACATCTGGAAATCGAGCGGGCGCAGC
>JBBDJZ010000042.1:0-10348 GCA_040879625.1 Minisyncoccota bacterium
AATACGCCGATTCTTTTAATGGTTTCAGGGGGATCTGCGTTTCAGTTTCTTGATTTTGTAGAGCGGGGCGTACTCGGCCCTCACCTGACGCTCACTATTCTTGATGAGCGATTTTCAACGGACCCCTTGGTTAATAACTTTGCCCAGCTGGAGCAAACGTCCTTTTATGAAAGGTGTATGGAAAGAGGTGTAAAAACAATAGTAACGAAGGTCGTAGAAGGGGAAGATCTTTACGGTCTATCTGAACGATTCCAGAGAGCGCTTTTGCTCTGGAAAAAAGAACATCCAAACGGGATTGTTATTGCAACAATGGGAATTGGCTCAGATGGCCATACCGCTGGAATATTTCCGAGCGAAAGCGGCGCTCGTTTTACTACTGAGGTGTGGGTGCTCGGGTATACTGTTCCGAAGAGCGTGCCTGAGCACTCAGAGCGAATAACGGTGACCCATACGTTCTTGAAAGAAGAAGTTGAAGAAGCAATTGTCTATGCCGTGGGCCCCGAGAAAGCGGCTCTAGTAGAAAGATTGGAAAACGATGGTTGTGATTTTTTTGTATTTCCTGCGTGTGTCTTCCACCACATGAGGCGCGTTACCTTGTTTTCTGCTATTGGGGACGGTGTTCGCAACTAACCAATCAATATATGAGAAAGAAGAACGGCTACTCCTCAAAAGCAGGCCCTTCAAAGGGTGGGGATAGTTTAGCGAACATCTACGGTATCATACACGTATTGTGTCTCGCTCTAGTAATTGAACTCAAAGGCCCGCACGCATAATTATTGACACTCGACCTTAAAGACACCAAAAATATAAGAATCTATGATTATTCTAGATAAAGGACTTACGACACGAGAGGTTGAGGAGCTTCTAAAAAAGCACGGACCCAATCACTTTGGTGGCGTCGCGCGGTTTTCAAAATTTAAACTCTTTGTTAAACAATTTAGAAGTCCGCTTATATTTATACTTATCATCGCAGGTGCTGCTACTCTTTTGATGCAGCACTGGGTAGATTCAGTTGTTATTTTTCTTGCAATTGGCATCAACGCATTTCTCGGGTTTTATCAGGAGAACCGCGCAGAAAATGCACTTGCGGATCTGCGTTCATATATTCAAGAACGAACGCGCGTCATTCGTGATGGAAAAGAGGCGGAAGTGGACGCAGCAAACATTGTGCCGGGTGATCTTATTCACCTCATGCCTGGAAGCAGAATTCCTGCAGATGCCCGCATAGAGTCCGTACAGGACCTCAACGTTGACGAGTCAATTCTTACGGGTGAATCGCTACCAGTAGAAAAATCAGTAGAACCAGTCTCTGACGGTGCTGCTTTGTCCGAGCGATACAATATGGTGTTTGGTGGAACTCTCGTTTCAAACGGAAGTGCGTATGCAGTCGTTACGGCGACGGGTAATGAAACAGAGATAGGTAAGATTGCACAGCTTGTTGAAGGAACCGAAAGAGAGCTTACTCCTATACAAAAAGCCATATCCAGACTTGCGTGGATAATTGCGGCGGGTGTTTTGATACTCGTTGTTGGGATTTTTATTCTTGGGTTTTATCGAGGAGAGTCGGTGCTAGAGATGTTTTTGATTTCAATTGCTGTTGCGGTAGGAGCCATCCCCGAGGCACTTCCTATCGGGCTCACTGCGGTTCTTGCTGTTGGGGTTGAGCGGCTTGCGAAGAGAAAGGGAATTATGCGTGATCTTACTGCTGCTGAAACGCTTGGTTCAACCACCGTAATCATGACGGACAAAACAGGAACACTAACCCTCGCTGACATGCAGTTAGTTGACATTGTCTCGCGAGAGAAACTTCTGAGTGATGGTGCGGAGGCACAAGGGAATACTGCAAAAGAGCGTTTCTCTCTAGAGCAAAAGGATTTGCTCTATCTCGCTTCTTTAAACACAGATGTGCTAATTGAAAACCCTGAAGATGAGCCCCAGTCTTGGCGCCTGAATGGAAATCCTCTTGAAAAAAACATTGTAAAAAGTGCGGCACTTCACGGTATTTCATTGTCAGAGCGACGTGAAAAAAACATGTTTCAGATGCTCCTGCCATTTAATTCCTCAAATAAATTTTCTATTTCACGAGTAACGTTTGATTTAGACACTGACATAATAGATAGGCACAAAAAAGAAGGCCTTGTTGTGCTTGGTGCGCCAGATGTACTACTCGCACGCTCACTACTGAGCAAGGATGAATATCTCACGCTCGTTGCGCGCGTAGAGGAGATGAGTTTGAAAGGAAGAAGGATACTTGGGGTCGCTGTTGCCTCTGAGAGCAGTGCAAAAGGGCAAGCGCTTGCAAACATACAAGCTCTTGAATTTTTGGGTGTACTCGCCTTCTACGATCCGATCCGTCCTGGGGTGATAGACGCAATTAAGAAAATTGAAAGCTACGGTGTTCGTGTTGTGATTGCAACAGGAGATATAAAAGGCACTGCTCTTGCTGTCGCTCGGGGACTTGGGTGGAGTGTTCGCGAAGATTCTGTGCTGTCGGGGGATGAACTGCGCCAGATTGACGATCGCGCCCTTGAAAAGTCGCTTGAACATGTGCGAGTGTTTGCTCGAATGACTCCTGAGGACAAGCTCCGTGTTGCTCGTATGTATCAGAGGCTCGGCGAAGTCGTAGCAATGACAGGAGACGGGGTGAATGATGCACCGTCGCTTAAAGCAGTTGATATCGGTATTGCGGTTGGCTCTGGTACCGATGTGGCAAAGGGGGTGGCGGATCTCGTGCTCCTCGATGACAACTTTGCAATTATTGTTGTCGCAATAGAGGAGGGTAAGCGGATACTTAGGAACATACGAAAAACATTTGTGTATCTTTTATCAAATTCACTCGATGAAGTGGTCCTGATTGGAGGAAGCCTTCTTGCTGGGCTCGCGCTCCCACTTACGGCAATACAGATTATCTGGGTTAATCTTTTTACAGGAAGTCTTCCTGCTGTTGCATTTGCATTTGACCCCGATAACGAAACAGACGTTCCGGAAAAAAAGACGGAGAAGAAGATTCTTAATAGTGAAGTTAAGCTCTTAACCCTTGGCATTGGAACGCTTTCTTCTTTGTTATTGTTCGTTCTCTACTGGAGTCTTATGCAAACAAATATTCCTGAGGAGGTCGCAAAAACATTTTTATTCGCGTGCTTCTCGTCGTATATTTTGTTTGTGTCGTTTTCATTTCGTAGTCTGAGCCGACCCATCTTTTCCTATAACATCTTTTCAAACAGTTTTCTCGTAGGAGGTGTTTCACTTGGTTTACTGCTTCTCCTTATGACGATATATGTTCCTTTTCTCCAGCCAATATTTAGCACAACAGCGCTTGGACCACAGTGGCTTATGTGGGTTGGGGTCTGGGTGGTGCTTAACGTAGCGCTTGTCGAGTTTGCAAAATGGCTTTTTTATCGAAGGAATAACTAAAGAGAGTATTTTGTAGTCCTTGTAAGAAAGTAATGTGGCCTCAAGGTGATAGAGAAGCTAGAGAAACGCAGACAAGATTGTAAGAAAACCAAAAAAGAGCACAAAGAGGCCGAAGTTTATGTTTCGTGCGAGTTTTATAAGAAGTCCTATCGTAATAATGCCAAAAATAAATGACGATAGTATCCCGACAAGAGAAGATCCACTAATCAACAGCATTTCTTCTGCGTTCAAGATAATGTTTGCGCCAAGAACTACTGGTAAGCTCATAAGAAAACTGAGTCGTAAAGCGGCCTCTTTGTCGTAGTTTCTGAGGAGCAGCATTGATACGGTGAGCCCCGAGCGAGAAAAACCAGGAAGCGCGCTGAGTCCCTGCGTTAGGCCGAGTATTCCTGCGTCTTTAAGCGTGAGGTTGCTGACATTTTTGTGGCCACGGGCTGGTGCTCGTAATTGCATAAAGGCGGTAATCAAGAGGAGCGCGCCTACAAAGAGGTTGATAAGTTGACTCCTCATATCAATATGAGAATCAATTTCGCCAATAAAGTGCAAAAGAAGCATTCCGAGAACTCCACTTATAAGTGTTGAAACAAGCAAAAACTGTATGAGTTTTTGATCCTCTACTTTTGCTTTTTGGTACGTAAAGAGAGAGTGAATTATTCGTATGACCTCCTTTCTAAAATAAAGAAGAGCCGCAAAAAAGGTACCCAGGTGGAGAAAAAAGGATTGCCGTATTAATTCTTCCAGCCCCACATCTGAAGAGAAAAAGTTACTTTTGACTAACACGAGTACACCCTCAGAACTAACGGGGAGCCACTCAGTAATTCCTTGTATGCTCCCTAAGATAAAGGCTTCAAACATTGTTAGATTTTAGCACGCACATGAAAATTTTCAGAAATATAAAAATATGGTACTCTACGTTTTATAAGCTATGGAATATCTTAACGGTTTTTTTCAAGAAATCACCCCTTGGCTTCTGGCTCACGGAGTAAAAATTGCTCTTATTGTAGTAGTAGCATTGATTGCTAATCGCTCGGCACATCTTTTTATTGATCGTTTGGTGCGGAAGCTTATGATTTCTGATGGCAAGCTCAGCAAAGAGGCCCGCAAAAAACGAGAGGACACTCTCATTAAAATTTTTTCAGCAACACTAACGGTCCTTCTGTGGATTCTCGCAGTTCTTATGGTCTTACAGGAAGTTGGTATTGCTATTGGACCACTTCTTGCAGCGGCGGGAATTATGGGCCTTGCATTTGGGTTCGGCGGCCAATATCTTATTCGCGATTTAATTAGCGGTTTATTCATTATCATTGAGAATCAGTATCGCATAGGCGATGTTGTGTGTTTTAATTCAACCTGCGGGCTTGTTGAGGACATTACTCTTCGGATGACAACACTTCGTGACCTCGATGGCACCGTTCATCATATTCCTCATGGAACGATAGAGAGGGTGTCTAATCTTTCAAAATCATTTGCCCGAGTAAATCTGAATATTGGGGTTTCGTACAGCGCCGACCTTGAACACGTTATTGCTGTAGTGAATAAGGTGGGTACAGACCTTGTCCTTGATGAAGCGTGGAAAGATAAGATTATTACAGCACCACAGTTTCTACGCGTTGATGATTTTGGAGAATCGTCGGTAATTATAAAAATACTTGGAGAAACAAAACCGATTGAGCAATGGGGGGTTGCTGGAGAATTGAGAAAAAGACTCAAGATTGCTTTCGACAAGGAGGGTATTGAAATTCCATTCCCGCAAAGGGTCATTCATCAGTCAACTGGTCCCAAAAGTGACACGGATCATACGTAAGACAGAGTAAAGATTCATATAAACCACACGACTCCTCACTATGAGGAGCATAACGAAGGTACTTCTTTCTATGTCCGCTAGCGAAGAAGTCTGTGGTTCTTTTTTGTAAGTAGAGGGAAATAGGCAAATGTCCTCATGCGCCAAGATTATCTAAATTGAAAAAAGAGGAAAAGCTGGTATAATGTTGCTACAATTACATAGAAACGTATCGAGAGTATGAGATGCAAAGGGCCTGGCCCGACGCTCATCCGCAACCTACAGAAATGCAAGGTGCGAATTCCAGAAAGATGCCTTATCTCCTCGATACGCCCTACGGGCGTTTTTTGTTTTTGTGTATTTGAATTATTTGTTAATAAACACCATATATGATTAGAACATCTGAATTTGTTTCCCCACATCATCCTGACAAACTGTGCGATAGGATAGCGGACAAACTGCTTGACGCGTATCTTTGCGGAGATTCTCGAAGTCGTGTTGCTCTTGAGGTGCTTGGGGGACATGGGGTATTACACGTGACGGGTGAGGTAACTTCTAATGCGAAGATTGTGATTGAGGATATTGTCCACTCGCTACTTCCGGACATAAAAGTTCAAACGAACATCACTGAGCAAAGCTCTGAGATTGCCCAGGGGGTTGACTCGGGAGGTGCCGGAGATCAGGGAATTATGGTTGGGTATGCAACGCGCGAGACACCGTCCTTTATGCCGCGCGAGTACGAGCTCGCGCGTAGTTTGTGTAAAACACTTTTTTCTCACTATCCGTTTGATGGAAAGGTGCAAGTTACCACCAGCGGAAAGAGAGTCCTTGCTGTTGTTGCAAGTTTCCAGCATTCCAAAACAGCTGAACTTTTGAACCTTGTTCAGCAAGAGATTCAGGCAGACGAGTATTACATCAATCCAGCTGGTGAGTGGAATCTGGGTGGGTTTGACGCTGACACTGGCCTCTCTGGCCGGAAAATAGTTATTGATTCATATGGCCCCCGCGTTAGCGTCGGAGGGGGTTCTTTTTCAGGAAAAGATTTGACCAAAGTAGATAGAAGTGGAGCGTATATGGCGCGCAAAATTGCCGTTGATTATCTTAAAAAAGAGAACGCGGAAGAAGTGCGTGTGGAACTTGCGTATGCAATCGGTAAAAAGAATCCGCTCAGAGCAACCGCTCTCGTTGATGGAGTTGAAAGGGTGGTGACTGAGTACGATCTTTCCCCACGTGGAATTCATAGTTTTCTTGATCTAGGTGCTGGTTCTTTTTTTGAGACTGCAGAGTGGGGGCACTTTGGTAACAATTTCCCTTGGGATAACTAGGTGTTAGCGAGCGGAAAAGTGTTTTATTCCTTCCATAACCCCGGAGGCATAATTACCGTGCTCGTTTTCACTTCCGACTGCTACGTAGAGGCGTTCCGTGTGACCTTGTTCGCGTGTGATGCGAAGTACCTCTTCTTTTACTTCCTCTCTTGCGTTTTTTACGAGCACTGCTTTATATCCGTAGGTAAGTGGCAATATGTCGTTTCCGCTATCTCCTGCATAGAGAACGTCATCTTTTTCTTTTTTAAGAGAAGTGCGTATGTATTCAAGCGCGGTAAGCTTTGTCGCTGCTGTTGGTAGGATGTCTATGAGCCCAACGTTTTTATGAGGATCGACGCTGTAGATAATTTCTACTCCTTCGTAATCTACCAGTGCGCGTACAATATTCTGTCGTATTTCTTTTTTTTCCTTTCCTACCGGAGCGTAAAGACTAATTTTAAATTCATTTTGAACCTCATCTTCTTGAAACGTAACGTCTCTAACGTGTTCAAGCTCTGAAATAATACTGTGAGCATTCCAGGTTGGGTGATGGCGATATACGTGCTCTTTCCACTGAGGGTCGAGCACTAGTTCGTCATTGTCATTCACATATACCATGGTCCCCACCGATGCAATGAGATAATCGGGTACTTTTAGATTAAACTCTCGATAGGCGTCTTGTACCATCCTCAAGTTCCTACCGGTTGCATACACGAGCGTGTGGTCGTGCTCTTTAAGATAGTTATAAAAACGTTCAAGCGAATTATCGTCAGGCTCTTCGCCGTTTGGTAAAAGGGTTCTGTCGAGGTCACAAGCAATAATCATACGATATTTCCAAAGGGTTTTACGTGATTAAGAATAGCGTGGTGCGCAATAAGGTAACCCGCAGCGCTGAAACCGAGTGGGGCAATACCCATCGGTACACAATCTCTGCCATGGTAGAACTCGGGGAAACTGTAGTTGTCGCGAGAAAGTATCGAAGCAAACTCCTCTAGCTCTACACTGAGGTCGTGATTGCCGCTTGAGAGATAGAAGCCGTGGACGAGTGGCCACCTTCCACCATTGTGGAACTCAAAGGGTTTGTTTTTAAATCGAAAGAGAAAGTTGCCTTCGAGCATTTTCCAATCTGGATCGTCTTCTTGTATGACAGGACAAAATGCAGGGACAATAGGGAAGTTCGTTCCCGTACATTCTTTATCGAGGTTATCAACAATATCTCTGCATGCCTCTTTGTCTGCAAGTCCAAGCATCATAAAAAGACTAATAGCAAAAATGTCCTTATGTCGGTATATCCGGTGAGGGCTAAAGCTCGCAAGTGGCGTTGGGGGGATGTACGACTCAATCATTTTTGCATAGAGCGTTTTGTGGTAGACGAGCGAACTATCTTTGTACTCTTCTTTTGGTCCGTAGTTGATTCGTATGATGTCTCTTAGGAGTGAAGCTTTTTCTTTGTGGTGTGCAATCCCTGAATAATTGCCATAGAGCGTAAGGGCGATGAGGTAGAGAAGCTGATCAAAGAGCACATAGCCATCCTGGGCGTACTCATCAGCCCAGTCTCCTCCTTGGGGAATATATAAAAGTCCTCGCCCGTTTAGTTCGAGACATTCGAGGTAGAAGAATGCTCGCTCCACGTTTTCTTTGTGTGTATCGAGGAATGCGACGTCTTCTGTCACAGTTGCGTAGCGTACCATTCCTATGACATACCAAAGCGTAGCGTCTATCCGCCCAACAGTCGTGCCGTAGCTTATCTTTTTCCCGTCGAGCGATACGTTACTTGCAATACGCCCCGTTTTGTCTTGGTGGTGCGTGAGGGTTTCAAGCGTGAGCCTTGATGTGTTAATGAGGTCTTCTTCTCCGGTTGCAAGGGCAGCAAGTATTGCAATCACACCATCTCGACCCCAGACTCGATAGTAGTTATCACGGTCTGTGGTGGACGCCACAAAACCCTTTTCTGTTGAGAGACTTCTTAAAACCCTGATTGCCTCCTTTTCTGCTTCAATAACAACACTCACAATATCTCTACTGTACCACAGAGTATTTGCCCTGAGCTCGTCGTGTGTATTTATTTGCTGTCTGATGCGCGCGTGTGTTTCCTTGAAAACGGCGCCTTGACGTGCTCTACTTGGGGAAGAGGAGTTGTGATGGATGAATCTGAGTTCGTATACAGACTGAGCGTGAAGCTCAACTGTACAACATTCGGTGTTTTTCTCTTGGTTGTAGCGCAAGAAAAGAGGAAGGAGAACAGCAGCCTCATTCACGGCAGATCCGTGATTCAGCTCGCTCACGCATTTAATAATAATTACATCAAATGCGGATACGTCCCACAGTTTGTTATAGACCACTGTCGCGAGATGCTCGGTGTCTATGAAAATAGTACCCGAGCGGTAATTGAGCGTATGGGATTTCAGGAGACCGTTTCTCACCCTCGAACACCATCCCACCTTTCTTTTGTGCTGAGGAGGAATCCGATTCCGTGAACGAACGATACTACCTCTTACTAATAACTCTTTTTTTGAAGCAAAGGAAAAACGACGGTGTATACATCGTCGTTTTTATTTTAGCTCTATTTTAATGTTATTGACTCAGGTCGTTTAGGGGTGTAGGGTGAAACTATTGTAGTCCTTCGAAACGCAGGACCTATGGAAGTAAAAGGCACTGTGCTTGCCAGCGCTTCACTGCACGTTCATTCTGGTAAGTTCTCAATACATAATCCGTCATAATAACTGAACCACCGCAGGTGCGTTTGGCTACTTTTCTTTATGCACACAAAGCACCCCTTGGTGTTACGTGCTCTATATTACAAAATAAAAAAACAATATATGAAATACACACAGAACGGTTTAAGAAAAGCTTTTTCTCTCATTACCGCTCTCGGTATGTTCGCTTCTACTTCGGGCATGGGTCTCTTAATGCCCCAGGTTGCAGAGGCAGAGGCAACAAGTAACGGAGAGATATGGGTTTGCAAGACTCTTCTTGACTCAGAAGGAAATTTGATTGCGGGGAATGATAACTCACAAAAATACACGATTGATTTTACCAGTGGTCCACAGATGCCAACCATCAACTTTAATGGTGGATTGAGTTATGACACAGATCTTTTTACTGACATAGAAGGGAACGATGCTGAGTGTCAGAAAAGTCAATTTAACCAAGGGCTTGCAGGAGAGTATTACTATGCCGAGGAGGTAATTCAAAATAATTCAGATTTGTACGAAATCCCTCGCTACCACGACGGATACCAAGGTCAGGCGACAGAAACAAGCGAGCTTGTTCCTTTTGACGTAGGCAACGATCTTGTTGATGGACACATCGTTCTCTATGAGGGTGATGTGCGCGTGCTTGTTGTACTTAATCAATTAAAGGAAGTTCAGAGCCAGGTGCCAGACTCAGCAAACCTCTACGTTACAAAGGTGGTGTGCGAAGATGAGCAGTACCTCCCAGACTGGGGAGCTGGTGCGCCTGATATTACAGAAGACACGGCGCAGGACTGGGTTAATGACAGTAACGGCAAGTGTTCAATCGTTGACTGGGATTTCCAGTGGGCACCAAGTGATACACCAAATCCAGGAGACAATCTTGGCAACCAAGCTCTGTGGACTACTTTTGGTAGCTCAACAACCATTCCAGAGACCAGTTTCGGAGACGACACGTTCGTGTGGGTGCGAGAAGTGTTTGACGATGATTACGTGCCGTTTACTGGTGTTAACACAAACCAGAACGTTTCAGCAGAGGTGTACTGTGGTACCGACGGACTGCACTATGACAACTATGACATGGTACAAGGCCTCAAGGTTGGCAACGATTACTACTGCGTAGGATTCAATGCGCTCAAAGACGAGCCAACAGAACC
>JBBDJZ010000042.1:10448-11827 GCA_040879625.1 Minisyncoccota bacterium
TCCTTTGACCTTGCTGACATTGGATACACCGATCCTGTTAGGTTTATAAAGGTTGTTGATATCTCAGATGAGGATTCGTTTGGAAGTAGTGACGCAGATGGATTTGACCTTGCTGGAATTGAGGTCCTTTCTTGCGATACAAACGGAGAGCCAACACAGTGTATTGCAGACCTTAACCTGCTTGAGAATCCAGGATTTGAAAATCCTGTAGTAAATGATAACGCTGGTTGGGACATCTTTGCTTCGGGCTTCTCAGGACTCGAGTGGTTTGTTGACTGGATTACACCAGTTGGTGCGCCAGATGATGCCAATGCTGAATTACATGCAGGGGTTAATGCGTGGCTTGCATCTGAAGGAGACCAGTACATAGAGCTTGATAGTGACTATGATGGTCCAGGTGGACCACTTAATGGAGAAAGTGCTTCAACAAAAATTAGCCAAACAGTAGATACTGTTGTTGGTGAAACATATACTCTTACCTATGATTTTTCACCACGACCAGGAACAGGGTCTGCTGATAACGTATTAAAAGTATTGGTTAATGGAGTGGAGGTTAAGTCTCACTCAGCCGATGGAAGTGGAAACGTGAACACAGACTGGGACACTTTCTCATACTCATTTGTTGCGACCGGCACTACCACAACCATTGCGTTTAGTGATGACGGTACGCCAAACTCAAATGGTACATTTCTCGATGACACTTCCTTTGAGTGTGTGCCAGAATCTGTAATTCCAGGGCCTAATGACAATTTCTCTATTCAAGGAAACAAAACAGAAGTTATTTCAGATGTAGAAGATGGTGGAGAAGGATGGACAATTTATCTCCTTGATCTCGCCGATGAGGTGGAAACACTCAGTGTTGATTCAGAGTCAAACACCGGAACAGATTCATCAGCGCTTACAAGTGGAGATATGTATCTTGTGCAGGTAAGTGGTACGTATAAATTCGGCGACACCAACCGACGAGCTGACGCAGAGTACAGCAGTGAGACAGGAGACTGGACTGATGCAGGAGAACCACATGGAGATAAGCTCGACCTCTTAATTGACGGAAATCTACAGAATTGGGGTGCATACACGTCAACGCACACCTACTATACGTTTATTGAGGGGGATGGCTCAACGGTCAATTTCAGAATTGACGATGAACCACGAACAGACAATGATGGAATGCTTACCGTTAAGATTTATGAACTAGACGGATTAATGTCAGACGTTACTGATAGTAATGGAAACTATTCATTTGAAAATCTTGATGGAGGTGATTACTTTGTCTTTGAAGAGAGTCAAGACGGCTGGGAACAGATTGGTCCAGATAGTCGCTCAACTGACCACTGTACATTCTCTTTTGTCGAAGGCTCAGAGACACAAAGTGAAAC
>JBBDJZ010000042.1:11927-15042 GCA_040879625.1 Minisyncoccota bacterium
TTCAATGGCGACACTGACGACGACGATGATACTTCTGATGGAGAGGTTAGAGGAGCATCTATCAGTTACCCAGGACTTCCAAACGCGGGAGTAGCTCCTGCTGTTGAGCTCGTACGAACTGCTTCTTCGGGCGTAGTGGGGTTCACACTCTACTCAATGACCTCACGAAGAACTCTCGCTCTTCGTAAAAAGGCTCGATAGTTCTCACTTCTATCAGCTTTCAAAACATCACCACAAAGGTGATGTTTTGATTTATACTAAAAACATATGAACAGAATATATAACTCTCAGTCGCTCGGAGTAACAACCGCCCTTATTGTCGTTCTTGTTCTACTCTCAATCCTGGGACTCAGTATGCTTGCGGTGCGAGATTCTGTACCACTTCCGGCAAACGACACCATACCTGAAAACAGAGAGGAGATGCTTGGTGGTTTTACTCCTCATAAAATCATCATCCCAAGGATAGATATTGCTGCTTCGGTTGTCCCCGTTGGTGTTGATAAGGAGGGCAACATGGCAGTTCCCGAAGAACTTCTCGAGGTAGGGTGGTATGAGCCTGGTTTTAAACCAGGTGAAATGGGGAGTGCTGTGTTTGCTGGACATGTTAACAGCCGGTTTGGCTTGCCAACTATCTTTAAAGATCTTGAAATGTTGGAGGTTGGCGATACGTTTAGTATTCTCGCGGAAAATGAAGAGGAGTTTACGTTTGAGATAGTCGCAATAAATACCTACGATTTTCGTAATGCTCCACTCGAGGAAATATATGGGCCTCAAGATGTGCCAACAATTAATCTGATAACCTGCGATGATAATCTATGGCTTGGGTCAGAAGGTACGTATAAAGATCGACTCGTTGTCACCGCTGTTCTCGTTTCTCCCGAGAACGACGAGTGAAAATGATACAATAACACTGTATGAAAAAACCGGTCGAAGATTATCTCATTCCGCACGAGGATAACGATAATAAACCTCATATCATGCGATCCTCCTCACTGCTGCTGTTGTTTTTAGTAGTGCTTATTGTCTTTGCAAGCTCAGTCTTCGAGACCAGTCGAATACGAGGGAATGGACAGTTTATTGCTGCAGTTTTGCCCGGTGTGCTTGCTTCTTTGACTAATGATGATCGAACTGATTATGGTCTCAGTGCTCTGGAAACCAGCCCCTTACTTGAAAGAGCTGCGCAACTGAAGGCCAATGACATGGTAAACCGTGGATATTTTGACCACGTGAGTCCGGATGGGGTGACGCCATGGGTGTGGTTTGGGAGTGTGGGATATACCTTTATACATGCGGGTGAAAACTTAGCGATTAACTTTACGGAATCAGCTGATGTGGTCGATGCATGGATGAACTCAGAGGGGCACCGAACTAATATTCTTGACCCCAATTTTACTCAAACGGGTATTGCTACAGCCGTAGGTACGTATAAGGGGAAGGAAGCTATTTTTGTCGTTCAATTGTTTGGAGCGCCCGCTTTTGTGGAGCGCGCGCCAGTTTCAGAGGCTGTTGTTGAAACACCTGAGGAAAATAGTGTACTCCTTTCATCGGCAGAGATAGAAGAAGATGAGGATGTGCAGACGGCAGAGGCTCAGGGTATTGTTCAGAGCGCAGAATCTTCACCCAAAGAAGAGGTTCCAGATAGTTCTCTTGAAGAAGAAACTGTTTCCATAAGTGATAGTGTGGAGGATGGTACTATCGAGCGACCATTGCCGAGAGAGACTGCCGAGCCACAGATCATTCCAGACGACCCATCTGTGGAAGAGGAGCTTACTCAGGGCGAAGCCCCAGAGCGACCTTCTGGCTTTCTTCGCTGGTTTTCCCTTCATCCTACTTTCATCATTCAGTTTGTGTATGCTGTTATTGGCGGCTTTCTACTTTTTTCACTTGGACTTATGGTCTATCGCGCCGCGCACGAGCACCACTCCCGAAGTATGGTAGCTGGTGTTCTCCTCATTGTACTGATGGTTGTTCTTGCGTACATTATGTATAGATATTCACTCCCTATGCAGTTTTTGCACATTTCTAAGGGCTAGAAGAAGAAAAATGTCTTGCTCTAACTACTCTATATGAAAGAAGACCTAGAGCTCGGACGACAGTATCGCCCGCGACTGGGTTAATTCTTCTATTTTCCCCGCGGAAAAAGGAGTTGTTGTTGTGCACATATACTAAATTAAAACGGAGTACTACTGATATACTTTAGGTATATGGACATAGTAAAAATGCTAAAAGAAAACAAGTTTCGACTTTTAAAAATAATCGGTTTTGTCTTTCTGTCTCTCATTGTTCTTTCTTTTGTTATTACGTTATTTAGTGCGACTTTTGGAAATGTGTTTCGACAGAGTGGTGGCGGATTTGCCCCGAATCTTTCTCTTGATTCAAACAAGGGAGGATACGATTATGCAGAAAATATAGAAACAGGCTATACCACTTCTTCAGAGGTACGACCTTCTCAGAGGAACACCTCTCCGACTACCCCAGGGGGAGATGGCTCTGTGGGGGGAGACGCTGAAGACTACGAGGTGACTAACTATCGCGTCCAAATACAAACGCGAAATATTGAAAATACGTGCGGTGTCATTTTTCAGTTAAAGGGTCTGGATTATGTCGTCTTTGAGCATGCAGAGGAATCCAATGATTATTGTAATTACTCATTTAAAGTAGAACGAGAGAGGGCGTCTGAAATACTAAGAGTTATCGAAGATTTGAACCCTCGAAACCTTTCAGAGAATACCCGAACCATAAAAAAACAGGTTGAAGATTTCACGAGTGAGAGAGAAATACTTGAAGCAAAACAGCAGTCTATTAACGAAACTCTTGAAAGCGCCCTTTTGGCGTATAGTGAGATTACAACGCTTGCGACCAACATAGGAGATGCCGAGACGCTCGCCGGTATTATCAATAGTAGAATTCAGGTTATTGAGCGACTAACACAAGAGCGCATAAATACTAGCGCCGAGCTTGATCGACTGTCACGTGCCCAAGCAGAGGCGCTTGATGGACTAGACTACACCCATTTTAGTGTAACTGTTGTTGAGCGCAGGTTTATTAATCTCGAAGAGATGGGAGATTCGTGGCAAAGAGCAATCGAACAATTCTTCCTAACCGTAAACAAAGC
>JBBDJZ010000043.1:0-2284 GCA_040879625.1 Minisyncoccota bacterium
GCTATTGATCCAACGCCCATTGCTATTGCTGGGGCAAGTGATTCCATAAATATCTTTATATATTAATTAATAACGCGCACCAAAACATGAGTATGGTACATGAAAAAGCAAGTACTATCAAACAACAACCCCACTAATGCTCATGGGATTCTTCCGCTACGGTAAAGAAAACCATGGTCAAGGTTGCAAAGATGAGGGCCTGAATCAAACCAACAAAGAGTTCAAGTCCCATAAATGGAATCGGGATAATAACAGGAATAAGAAAAGCAATAACTACGAGCAAGACCTCTCCAGCAAAAATATTTCCAAAGAGACGAAATGAAAAAGAAACAATTTTTGCAAACTCACCAACCAGCTCAAGAAGACCCACAAAAAAAGTAATGGGTGTTTTGAATGAGAAATACTTACCTATATGACCGCGTCCCAGTCTGCGTATTCCAATTACATGGCTTAAAACAACAGAAATAAGAGCGATCATAATGGTCATGTTTAAGTCTGAAAAGACGGTTCTCAAAATAGGAACAAACACTGTTTTCTCATCATGAACCTCTTCAATTGCGATGGTCCCAACCCCCGGAAAGATGCCGAACCAATTTGAAAATAAAACAAAAAAGAAAATTGTCGCAACAATAGGGAAAAAACGCTTTGCTCGTTCTTCACTTCCTGCGATGGTGCTAAAGAATCCAAGAAGACCGCCAATAATCATTTCAACAAGAACTGAAAATCGACGTACCCCACCTGCACTCTCTCGGCGAGAAGTATCCGTAACCTGCGAAATCCTTGATACGCTCACACCAGCCTCGCTAGGTACTGGCGAAAAAGCTTTTCGAATAATAACAGCGACCACTGAGAGAAACCCTACAATAATCCACGAAGTAAAGATCGTGTTTGTTATAGGAAAGCCGAAAATAGTGAATAATGTTTCAGCAGAAAGGGAAATATGAAGAGGCATACCTGAGTTAGGATACCCTGGCCCCAGACCAAAGGCAAGTTTTTAAGCAACCAAGGCTGTGTGCAACTAATTTTGCCCTGTATTCTGTGGTTCGACAATCCCAAGACGCCCACGCTCATCCTCAATTTCCTTTTCTATGCGTTTCGCTTCTCTAAGAATCGTACGAAAACGTACGAAGAAAACACTCCACGAAAATACAAGCGCGACAAGTAGTGGCAGGAGAATGTTCCCCGTCTGGATTCCTACATACACCGCAATACCAGCAGGGACGCCGAACACCGCGAGGTTTTCAAGTGCAACAAGAAAGAGCCTGCGCGTAAGCGCATCCCGTGTACGCAATAAATCCTGAAGCGCGTCTGTTTCTTTGTGCTTTTGTTCTGCCAGATGCGTATCTACCATGAACGATCTATCGCAAAAGAGGGACCTTTCTCACAAGCCCTGTTCGCTTCCATTGTTTGCCAAAGCCAAGCGTCTCCCCTGTATCAGAGAGTGAAAATGCAAAGAGGATAAGCGCATTAATAATATGATCATCGACAAAAGGATTATTAGTAAGTGGAATTGAAGCTGCCGCATACATAAGCAACATAATCACACCACCAAAAAAACCAGAAAGTCGCATCGCAATGCCGAGAATGAGACCGATTCCCACGAGGAGCATCCCAAGCATAAAGAACCAGTCAACCCACGCGATTCCAGCTAACGCTGAAAAGGTGTCCGCAAAAGGACCTTGCACTGCATGAGTCAAAAAACCCGTCGTTGGCGAACCTCCGTTTATCCACGCCGCCTCTTTTACCGTAGCAAGCCCGAACCCAAACGTCTTATCAAGAAATGCCCAAAGAAAGGTCCACCCGAGAGCAATTCGTGTAAGCGCAAACAATGTTTCTTTTATTTTCATACTCTTAGTATAAACTAAAATATTTCAATGTAAGTGGATAACACAAACACGCAACTAAACCCGACATAAAACATAGTTGTTGTTCGATTTACTTTTGAAAGAAAAATGGGTTATCAACCAACGCAACCAAGGTTGAACCTTGGTAGGTTTGAATACAAACTTTTGTGGACCTTAGCGGACTCGAATCTTACAGATTCAGTACCCCAATTGGATATGTTGCTTCAGGAAACTTTTTTATGTTTGGTTTTGTGGTCACAGATAATTGACAGCTCGTCAGCTGTCAATTTCCGCGACCCCGGCTCACGGTTTCGGCGTGCTCGCCGAAACATCGTTCCGCCTTCCACAAGCTAAAAACCTGCAGCAGTGCAGCTTTTCTTTACGCTTGTGGACCTTAGCGGACTCGAACCGCTTGCCTCATCACTGCCAGCGATGCGCTC
>JBBDJZ010000044.1:0-13042 GCA_040879625.1 Minisyncoccota bacterium
GCTTTGCGTTTCTCCTGCAAGCGTTTCCATGGTGAAAAAAGCGTTGCAATAAGGAGGGGGAGGGAGAAAAAATGAGAAAGAAACCAAACAATATTTGACCACATGACAATGATGTCGTGTATCCCGCGAGAGTAGTGCCACGTCGTGTACTGAAGAACAAACTGCATGGTTTAAGTATAGCATCGAGTTTACTTTTTCTATCCACGGATAGGAAACAGAAGCGTGCATTCCCTAGTTTGACTTCGAAGCGTTTCTGCCGTAGTATGACTCTCGTAAGGCTACAGACAGCAGGCAGCGGGAGACATCCGCAGAGGACCTGCCGAAGCGAAGAAGCGCAGTCGAGAGTGTAAACTCTACACTACGAATATCTTTTCTGAGGCCTTTTATAAGGCTTTTTGTTTTACTCGCGAGGGTGGGGCAAAGAGAAAATAGTAACAGAGCATATGGCAATCACACGAGAAAAGAAAGTAGAAGTGAAGAAAACGATTGATACTGCACTTTCAGGTGCGGAGTCAATTGTTTTCGTTAGCTTCAAAGGGCTCGGAGTGACTGATGCAACAAACATGCGCAAAAGTTTGCGCGATAAAGGTGTCGGCTACTATGTAGCAAAAAAGACACTGATTAGAAGTACGCTCGAAGACAAGAAATACAAGGGCGAGCTTCCACCGCTTGAGGGTGAAATCGCACTTGCCTATTCAGAAGACCCAACAACAGCAGCACGAGAAGTCCACATGTTTGGAAAGGATCTCGATGGAAAGGTAAAAATTGTTGGAGGAATCTTTGAGGGAGCGTACCAGGATATGGTCGCAATGACCGAAATTGCACTCATTCCATCACGAGAAACGCTTCTTGCGCAGTTTGTAAACATCATTAACTCACCTATTCAAGGCTTTGCTTCAGTTCTGCATCAGATTGCAGAACAGAAAGCGTAGGTCTTGGGTATATTTCAATCATTAAACTAATATTATGGCAGACGAAAAAGAAACAAAGACAGCAGTACCAGAAGAAGTAAAGGAGGAAGCTCCGGTTGCTGAAACAAAAGAAGAAAAGAAAGAAGAGGTTAAGAAAGAAGCTCCTGCAAAAGAAGAAGTAAAGGAAGAAGCTCCTCTAAAAGAGGAGGTAAAGGAAGAAGCTCCCGCAAAAGCAGGTGCTGACGTAGAAGTTCCAAAGGAGTTCAAGGCGCTTGTTGACAAAATAGAAAGCATGAGCGTTCTTGAGCTTCACAAGCTCGTTACATTGCTCGAAGAAAAGTTTGGTGTATCTGCTCAAGCGGTAGCAGTTGCAGGACCAGCAGCTGCTGGAGCTGACGAAGAACAGAGTAGTTTTGCAGTTGAACTTACGGCTATGGGAGACCAAAAGATTGCAGTCATCAAGGTTGTGAAGTCTCTTCTTGGACTCGGACTTAAGGAAGCAAAGGACCTCGTTGAGAGCGCACCAGCAATGCTTAAGGAAGGAGTGAAGAAGGAAGACGCTGAAGACATGAAAAAGCAAGTCGAAGAAGCAGGAGGACAGGTTACGCTTAAATAAGTTAGAGCCTTCGTTGCTTACAACGATGAACCCCCCACCACTCTACGAGTGGTGGGGGGTTTTGTTCTCCACCCCTAATTTTGGTATACTAGCTTTAAATATGGAGATACTATCGCAACTCTTTCGAGGAGCAGCTCGGGTCAAAGTTATGAGATTCTTCCTCTTTAACGAGGATAAGTATTTCTCTCTTGAAGACATTGCTTCTAAAACACGGATGGTGAAAACAACCGCGTCGCGTGAACTGCGTGCCATTGAGAAAATGGGAATGATACGGCGCAAAGAGCTTCCAAAGGTCAAAACAAAAAAGGCAGGAAAGGGGAAAGGAGAAAAGAAAGCTCCACGGAAAAAACGAGCAACGGAATATACGCTGAACCCTCGTTTCATCTATATGGAAACACTGAGGCAACTCCTCTCTCTCAATGATCCCATAGCTCACCGTGATATTACTGACAAGCTACGCAAGGCAGGAAAAATCAGACTCCTCATTATAACGGGAATCTTTATCGGACGCACGACTGACCGAGTGGATCTCTTAATTGTTGGAGATAAGATTAAGAAAAAAGAAATAGACCGTGCGCTTCAGCATATTGAAAGTGAGGTAGGAAGGGAGGTGTCCTATGCTTATTTCGACACTGAGGACTTTTTGTATCGTATGAATGTGAAGGATCGATTGATTCGAGACATCCTCGACTACCCTCACGAACGAATCATTAATAAACTAGACGAGCTTGAATAGCTCGTTTTTTATTTAGAATCCAGTATCCCGAGCGCATAAATCACACCGGTAAACATAACGGTTCCAAGCACTACAAACGTGTAGCGTATATCTATAAAGAGAAGTGCGATTGTTGAGACAACTGGTGCAACGAAAAACGCCAGTGGTTCAAGCGTTCGATAGAGCGCCACAACTCCCGTGTCAGACGGTCCGACGTGTTTAAAAAAGTATGATTCTGTTGTTGCTTCAATCAGGCTCGCTCCAAAACGAGTTGTAAAAAGAACGAGCGCCCAAAGGATTGCACTAGGAATCGTAATGAATGAAAGCGAAATCGTAGCGACTCCCGTAACAATAAAACCTATGGTAAGAAACTCTTTTTCACCTATATACTTATCAGCAATAGCTCCAATGGGTATTTCAAAGAGAACAAACGGAAGCAACATAAAGGAAAAAATAAGTCCGAGGACAGACCAGTCAAACCCTATGGTACTAATAAGATAGATTGGTGTGTAAATAGTCATCCACGCAAAGAAGAAACGCAAAAGAAAACCAGCGGCAAAAATATTAAAGAAGTCTTGGCTATGAAGAATCTTCCTCGTTGCGGTTCGTACCTCTATTGCGTTATAGACTGGGTCTTTGAAGTGTCTAAACCCAATTGAAAGAAAAAAGAGCGCAGGAACAAGCATAATCGCAGCAACAAGATACATTAATGTATAGCGACTATCTGGGCCGAGGACGACGCTAAGAATGAGAGGGGATATAAGCACAGCGGTATTGAGAACCGTGAGTAAGGTCGCTCGAATCACCCCCGTGCGTTCAGGCGCCGTCAGGTTTTCGGTCAGTATGTCGAGCGCGTAAAAGAGACTTCGTGCGAGAAAGAGGTGCAGAATAAAAGCAACGATTGTCAGTGCGGTAAAGCTGGATATACCAAGAGTAATGAGCGTAAATATCTCAAGAACGATAAGGCTTGATGCTGTCGCATACACCCCGAATCGCTTTAGGATGCGGGGTAGGTTCAGAAGGGCAACAAGAGTTAGGACCGATGCGACTGCAAAGATGATTCCCACCGTTCGAGCGTCGAGAAAAGTCTCAAGAAACCCTGAGTTTCCATACATAGGAATTGCGGCGTGAAATGCGAGAAATACCGCAAAGAAATACAGTTGCTGAAGCTGTGTAAACGTTATCTTACCTCGGCCCTGTATTCTATGGATGAAATTTTTAAACATTTCGAAGCGCCACTACACTCCTATCATAACAGGTATGATGAGAGGTTGCTTTGCTGTTTTTTGGTAGAGGAATTTTCCGACACTTTCAGAAACATCGTTTTTGAGTGCGTCGAAATCAATCGGTTGCGTGTTCTTTGTTTTTCTCTCTATCGTCTCTTTAATGATATTGCGAGTTTCGTGGAGAAGGTCCTGTGATTCTCTGAGGTAAATAAATCCACGTGAAATAATATCAGGTGATTTACGTAGTCGGCCTGTTTTTGGATCAATTGAGGCAACAATCACAAACATACCGTCCTCAGAAAGAAGTTTACGGTCGCGAATAACCACGTCGTGCATCGTTCCGATGGTAAATCCGTCGACCATCATTGGAGTGTTTGGGACAGTTTCCTTGAGTTTGGTGAACTTTTCACCTTTCTCACTAATCTCAATGATTGATCCATTGTCAGGAATAATCACGTTCTCATGAGGCATACCCAGTCTCGTTTCAGCAACGCCAGCATGTACGCGGAGCATATAGTGATTACCGTGAACGGGAACAAAGAATTTAGGCTTGATTTGCGTATGAATCCAGACCGCCTCTTCTTGGTTTGCGTGTCCCGATGCGTGAACGTCAGAGACGCGATAGTGAATAATCTTCACACCTTGGCGAGCAAGATTATCCTTCAATTTCTGAACAGCAGTCTCGTTTCCTGGGA
Organism: Minisyncoccota bacterium; assembly: GCA_040879625.1. Classification (GTDB taxonomy): domain Bacteria; phylum Patescibacteriota; class Minisyncoccia; order Phycocordibacterales; family JAXHMZ01; genus JAXHMZ01. The sequence continues at coordinate 4,164 of JBBDJZ010000044.1, forward strand.
TAACCGAAGAAGAGAGAAGAATGGTATCTCGTGGAGTAAGCCGGAACTGTTTGTGTGCCTTTGTTGACATACGCATCAGTGCAGCAAACTCATCCCCTTGAGCGCCGGTAGCAATACAGACAATCTTGTCCGGTGGATAGTTCACCATTTCAGAGTTTGAAATGAATGTTCCTGGCTGTGGCTTCAGAATATTGAGGTGCTTGATGATATCAATGTTCTGCTTCATTGAACGTCCTTCAATAACAATCTTTTTGTTATATCGTTCGGCAATTTCAATAATTTTAATAATACGATCCATCTGTGAGGCAAACGTACCAATAACCAGTCGGCCCTTAATTTCAGAAATAATCTTTTCAAGGTTCTCGTGAACTTTCCACTCTGGAATTGACCATCCGGGATTTTCTACGTTTGTTGAGTCTGCGATGAGTGCAAGAACTTTTTTATCCTTAAAGACCGCATAGCTATTCACCTCGTTTTCCGAAGGAATACCATCCACGTGGTCGAGCTTCATGTCGCCCGTGTTCACAATAAAGCCATAGGGTGTTTCAATAATGATTCCCATTGCTTCTGGAATGGTGTGGGTGACAGAGTAGAAGCTTAGTTTTAGATTTCCGAGGGTAAGCTTTTCATCCGCCTCAATCTCTCGGATGTTGAGTTTCGGAAGTTGAGGAAACTCGTCCTGGCGCTTTTTAATCATCACTGTTGTTAGGAGTCGAGAGTATATTGTTGGGTTTCCAATACGATGAAGAACGTAGGGAATAGCTCCGATGTGGTCTAGGTGGCCGTGGGTGATAACCACACCTCGAATCTTGTCCTTGTTGTCTTCTAGGTACTGAATATTCGGTAAGATGTAATCAATTCCGGGTGTTGTTGGATCGTTAAACTGAAGTCCGCAATCAATGAGGAGAATGTCGTCTTTTGTTTCAATTGCAGTCATGTTTCGTCCCACCTCCTCTACTCCTCCGAGGGTAATGATACGAATGTCACCGTCTTTAATTGGTGGAATAGGCGCTTGGAATTTGTTCGTACCGCCGTCTCCTTGTTCGCGAAAACTTCCGCGCGGATTTCCACGCCTTCGGTTGTTGTTACGATTCTGTCCGCCACCACCACTGCGTCGTTGTCCTCCTCGACCTCGTCCTCCTCGATTCTGTCCTCCTCCGCCCCCACTTCTTCGAGGTTGGTTACCGTGTCCTCCTCTCTCGGGGTTATTTTGCCCTTGGTTCGGACGTGGTGATTGCGGTGATTGTGATGTTGTGTGTTGTGTGTTTGTTTCGTTCATGATGCGTTATTGTTGTTTCTTTAAAAATATTTTCCAAACTGAATCTGAATACATAAACCAGTCCTCGACGTTTGAAAACCTGTCCGAAGATCGTTCTACTGGTGGAATTTTAATGTTGTTAATGCGTTCATTTCGAATATATAAAAAATCTGGAGCGTAAAGAAAAACCGCAGGAGTTAGTTCGTGTAATTCTTCTATGATTGCGTCTAGATGTTCTTTTCGCAGGCGTTCATCCGTCTCATTTCTTAGGGCGACGAGGAGCTCGTCGGTGTCACTCGATGCGTACCGTGCAACATTAAGTCCAGGATCATCCCTGTTTGATGAGTGCCAAAAAGGATAGAGGTCAATAAAACGTCCATAGGCTTGTCCAAAAAGAAGCGCTTCATAGTCTCGCTGGCGAATGACTGTTTGGTTCAGAGTGGTAATATCGTACGTTTCAACCATTACTTCAATACCAATTGAACGCAGTGTTTGCTCTAGAAAGAGTGCTGTATTCTCGAGGTCGCTCGACTCTCCGGTTTTAATCGTAAATGACAACAGCTCATCGTCTTTTTCGCGTATGCCGGTGTTGTTGTTTACTTCCCACCCTTCGTCTTCAAGAAGTTCGCGTGCAGCGTCCACGTCTTCTACTAAAGTATCTGTTTCGTCGTTAAGGGGGAGAGGCGTTCGAGTAGGTTTAGCATATCCTGAAAAAATACTTTCCGCAAGCATCTGTCGATCTACTGCCATATCGATTGCGCGCCGTACGGGTTCGTTACTTAAGACGGATGCTTCACTCGGATTAAAGAAGAGCCCAAAGACACGAAGCATGCTTCTCGTCGTGAGTTCGCTCGGTCCAAGAGAAAGCTCCGTAAGTACGCTTGGCGAGACTGAGGGAGCAGCGTCAATTTTGTTTTTACGAAGGGCCTCAACTAGTTCTCCTTCACTCGCATAAAATGAAAGTTCAATCGCATTGAGGTACGGCCTCCTCCGTGCGTATCTATTATGGGCAACAAGGGAATAGTGGGTTGGGACACCAAGTGATTCGCTTCGCGAAACTTTACTCACTTTAAACGGACCACTTCCCACTGGGTAGCTTGAAAGCTCAATAAACCTCAGTGAATCAGGCGAAACTCCCTCCCAGACGTGTCTCGGAATAATACCCACAGTCATCTCGGCAAGAAATCCAGCATAGGGATCTGCGAGTTCCAACGTAACGGTTGATGGGTCTGTTGCCGTAACTGAGACATTGCTAAACATTGTTGCGAGAGGACTTTCCATTGCTGGGTTTTGGATACTTTCAATAGTAAAAACAACATCGTTAGCCGTAAGCGGAGTGTCATCATGAAAATAGGCATCAGTTCGAAGTGTGAAGGTGTAGATTTTTCCGTCATCACTAACCGAGAATCCTTCGGCGAGATCGGGTACCACATCTCCGTTTTCGTCGACGCGCATTAATCCTGAGTACGTAAGCGCCACAAGGTCGTGGTCCGCGTTTGAGGTTGCGGTAACAGGGTTAACCCGAGAAGGGAAACCAACCACACCTTCGTTCAGTGTTCCTCCTTGAATAGGAACTCTCACCGAAAACGAATCAGATATTCGTTCGACACCGAGAAGAAAGGCAATAAGAAAGAAGAAAAGAATTGCAGAAAAAAGAAACTTCTCAAGAGGAGAAGCGTTCCGTATGAGAGTAATGAGAGTTTTGAGGAGGCGTGAATTCTTAAATGAGTTGTGGTTCACAGTGTGCGTGCGCCCATGCGAAACGAATGTATCGCGAGGGCGCTCTAGGTGATTAATCTGATATTAGAGAAGATACGCAAGAATGTTGGAAAGCACAAAGAGTATTGCAACGATAACTGTAGCGTTAAACAGTTGTTTTTCTGCTCCTCGTCTTGAAAACTGAGTAGCTGGCCCGTCACTTCCTCCAGAGAGTGCTCCACCAACGGAAGCGTCAGATCGCTGCAAAAGAACCCCCCCAACAAGAAGGAATGCCAGTGCAATTTGAATATATGGTAGCACCAAAACAAGCGTTTGCATTAGGTGCATGGTAGCACACCGGGTGTGTTTCGCAAGAGGGACCACTCCGGTTCTTCTTGTTGACAGGGCGAGTGCGTTGGATAGAATAGACGAGCAAGTTCACCTCGGTAGAGTGATCGTAATCTCATAGACGAAGGATACAAGAGGCAGGACTCGCGGTATTTCTTGATGATTTATTTCGGCTAGCGAGGAGCGCGTGAATGATTCTTATCATTCACAACGTCCGAGCGAAGACGAAACAAAGGTTCAATACCTAGGGGCTTGCCCCGAGGAACCTTTATTAGCAATCTTATATAGCACACACAATTATGGCAGAAAAGAAATCTTCTACACCTACACTAACTCCACTTGGAGATCGAGTTCTGCTCCGGCCACTGACTGATAAAGAGCTCGAGAAAAAGTCATCTTCTGGCATCATTATCCCCGACACTGTTTCAAAAGAGAGACCGGAACGAGGAATTGTTGTTGCTGTTGGTGAAGGGCGATATAACGAACAGGGTGAGCTTGTTCCTATGAGAGTTCAGAGGGGTGATAGGGTCATATTTTCAAAATACGGATTTGATGAGATTGAACTTGAAGGAGCAGAATACTTTATTTTAAAAGAAGAGAGCATCCTTGCGGTTATTAAATAATAATAGAAACTATGGCAAAGAATATCGTATTTAACGAAGAAGCACGCAGAGGACTGAAGGCTGGCGTAGACAAGGTTGCAAACGCAGTAAAAACAACGATTGGTCCTCGTGGACGTAACGTAGTGCTCGATAAGGGGTACGGCGGTCCAACGATTACGAACGATGGAGTGACGATTGCGCGTATGATTACGCTTAAAAATAAGGTTGAAAACATGGGCGCTGAGATTGTGAAGGAGGTTGCCGATAAGACAAACGAGCAGGCGGGAGACGGTACGACAACGTCAGTGATTCTTACGCAAGCAATCGTTGAAGAGGGAATGAAGCACACCACCCTCGGTACGAGCGCAATGGCTCTTCGAGAAGGAATTGAATGGGGTGCACGCGAGGCGATAAAAGCGCTTAAGTCAATTTCAAAACCAGTAAAAGGATCAGAGGAAATCCGACAGGTTGCAACCATCTCTGCTGAATCTGAAGAACTTGGAAATATTATTGCTGACACTATTGCAAAAGTAGGAAAGGACGGCGTCGTGACAGTAGAAGAGTCACACTCCTTTGGTGTTGAGAGTGAGGTGGTTGAAGGGCTAGAGTTTGATAAGGGATATGTTTCAGCCTATATGGTTACGAACTCTGAGCGAATGGAGGCAGAAATGAAGAACGCACCAATTCTCGTGACTGATAAAAAAATCGCAAACGTAAAAGAAATTCTTCCTCTTCTTGAAAAGCTTGCAGAAAGTGGCAAAAAAGACCTCGTTATTATTGCCGACGACGTTGAAGGAGAAGCGCTTGCAACGTTTGTGGTTAATAAACTGCGTGGTTCGTTTAATATACTCGCTGTTAAAGCTCCGGGATACGGAGACAAGAAAAAAGAACAGCTCGGTGACATTGCTGTTACGATTGGCGCAACGGTTATTTCAGAAGACGTAGGGATTAATTTTGAAAACGCGGATCTTTCAATGCTCGGTTCTGCAAACAGGGTTGTTTCTACTAAAGACTCAACGGTTATCGTGGGAGGTAAAGGAGCAAAGAAAGATATCGCCTCGCATATCGCTGGTCTGAAAAAGCAGCTTGAACTCACCGATTCCAAATTTGATAGCGAAAAACTTGAGGAACGCATTGCAAAGCTTTCCGGAGGTGTTGCAATTATTCGGGTTGGTGCTGCGACTGAGACTGAAATGAAGTACCTCAAACTTAAAATTGAAGATGCGGTCAATGCAACAAAAGCAGCAATTGAAGAGGGTATTGTTCCAGGAGGAGGAAGCGCACTCATTAAGGTTGCAAATATGCTCGCGGGAATGAAAACGACCGGCCTCAGTAGCGACGCAAAGATTGGCGTTGGCGTGCTGATTCGTGCTCTCGAGTCGCCACTTCGTCAGATTGCTATTAATAGTGGCAAACCAGACGGCTCGGTTATTGTTGATCAAACCCGGAGAGACGAGTTTGATGGATATGATGCGTTGCGTGACGTAATGGTTAAGGATATGGTGAAGGCTGGTATCATCGACCCTGTTAAGGTGACACGAAGCGCTGTGCAAAACGCTGCTTCAGCAGCGGCAGTGCTTCTTACTACCGAGGTTGCCATTGTTGACTTCCCTGAAGAAAAGGGCGGAGAGGAAGGAATGGGTGGCGGTGGAATGCCAGGTATGGGAGGCATGGGAATGCCGGGAATGATGTAGGCACGCTTCGGCTATGGGGTGCTAAAAACACGGACAGAGGTCCGTGTTTTTTTGTTTTCTTTTTCTCTAGAAATAAGAACCATTTGTTGCTATACTAGTCTCATTAATATTTATATGACTATACCATGTTGCCATTTCTGATTATTTTGGGTGTTGTTATTGTCCTCGCTCTTGCAGTTGCGGGCATCTACAACCGATTCGTTGCGCTCAGGAACCGAACAGACGAAGCCTGGGCTGACATTGATGTTCAATTGAAACGACGCTATGACTTGATTCCTAATCTCGTCAATACCGTTAAGGGGTATGCCGCTCACGAAAGCGGAGTGTTCCAAAAAGTTACTGAAGCACGTTCTACTGCAATGAATGCACAGGGCGCAGCGAAACAGGCTGAAGCTGAAAACATGCTTTCAGGAGCCCTTAAATCTCTTTTTGCTGTTTCTGAGGCCTATCCAGACCTTAAGGCAAACGAGAACTTCCTTGAGTTGCAACGCGAGCTCTCTGATACAGAGAATAAGATTCAAGCAGCTCGTCGCTTCTACAACGCAAACGTTCGTGATTTCAACACAGCTACTCAGACGTTTCCTTCAAACATAGTTGCGAACATGTTTGGTTTTAGTAACCGAGAGTTCTTTGAGCTCGAAGAAGGGTCTGCTGCTGAAGAACCGGTCGCGGTTAATTTCTAGCGAGAAGACACGTTCGGTGCAGAGGAGCGTGAATGCTTGCTCTTTTGTGCTCACACTCACCATTTATGGCAAACGCATACAACATTAAGGCAGCAAATACCCGAAACACGTATTTCCTTATGACGACATTTTTTATTGTTGTTATTGGGATTGGGTGGGCGTTTAGTTATGTTTTTGATAGCCAGCTTATCCTCTATGGAGCGGTGTTGTTCTCAGTCTTCATGAATATCGGAAGTTACTGGTTTTCTGACAAGATTGTTCTCCGTATGTCGGGAGCAAAGCCAGCAACGCGCAGTGAGTATTTCGATTTGTGGAATGCAGTTGAGAACCTTTCAATAACTGCGGGACTTCCGATGCCGAAGGTCTACGTTATGACTGATCCCTCACCGAACGCGTTTGCTACAGGTCGCAATGCAGAAAATTCAGCAGTTGCCGTCACCACAGGTCTTTTGACCATTCTTGATAAGACTGAACTGGAGGGTGTTATTGCTCACGAACTTGCGCATATCAAACACAAGGACATTCTTCTCCAGACGGTTGTAGTTATTCTCGTTGGGTTTGTAACGCTTCTCTCTGATTTCTTCTTGAGAATGTCGCTCTACGGGGGAAGTAGCGGCAGGGGAGGACAGGCAAAACTCATCGGTATAATTCTCGGACTCGCGCTTGCACTCCTTGCTCCGGTTATTGCGACACTCTTGAAGCTCGCAATTTCTCGAAAGCGTGAGTTTATGGCGGATGCAGGCGGGGTTCTGATTACTCGATATCCCGAAGGACTCGCACGGGCGCTCGATAAGATAAGTTCGTACTCAGGACAGATGAAGCGAGCAAACCACGCGACAGCCCATATGTTCATCTCAAATCCGTTTGGTTCTGGTAAAAAATCACGTACGTTCCTAAATAAATTATTCTCTACACACCCCCCTACAGAGGAGCGCATTAGCGCCCTTCTTGGTACGCAACGATAATGATGTATCTGTTTAAATAATTTGGTATACTACATTCAGGAGTCGCCTGTGTAATATCTAGATACCATTTACTGGGAGCCTCATAGTAGTGCTCGTCCCGCGATTCGTTCGCAGACTTGCACTTGCGGGCACCCACCTAGATTAAAACCTAGGTTAATTCTCAGGTGGCTCCTACTAAAAACCCTCGTACACTACGGGGTTTTTTAGTACCCTTCGCTCGAAAGAAGGGTTTCGGAGCGGGGTAATTGTAGGTATAATACGATGATGAAAAGAAAAGAGCTTATCATTACTTCTCTTTCTTTTGGGGCCCTCCTCTTTGTTTTAAACGAAGTAGCTCTTTACCTTGAACTCTATTGGACCTTGTGGTGGCTCGACCTCGCGTTTCACTTTGTGGGAGGGTTCGCTGTCGGCGGTCTTGCTATCGGATTGTTTGTCGTGCGAGGCATGAGTTTTTGGAGGTCCGCAAGCACTGTACTCCTCACGACTTTTATTATTGCTCTTGTGTGGGAATCATACGAGTTTCTTTTTCGAGATAGTTACATGGTGGACTATCTCATCGACACGCTCACTGACGTCATTCTAGGCGTTGCGGGAGGACTCTCCTCGCTTTATTATGCTCCCCGTAGTTTATGGAAATACAAATAACACACAACAAACGCCAATAATGAATCAACATACTGAAACAAAAAACGAAAACAGCTCACTCATATTTTATGGTGGCACAGGCTCCGTCACAGGGGCAAACTTTATGCTTCGGACCGACACAAAAGTATTTCTTATTGATTGCGGACTCATACAAGGCTCTGACGAAGAAGAGGAAAAGAACTGGGAAAGCTTCCCGTATAACCCGAGTGAGGTGGACGTACTTTTCGTAACGCACGCACACGCTGACCACATTGGGCGCATACCAAAGCTCGTTCGAGACGGGTTTAAAGGAGTAATCTATTCAACTGATGCAACGCGCGAACTTGCACGTGTGATGTTTGACGATGCGCTAGCCATTGGACGTTACGAAGAAAAGAAAAATGGAAAAGAGCATTTTTATAATGAGAAAAATGTTGAGGACGCAATGAGTTTGTGGCAGACCGCTCGGTACCACCGGGCGACAGATGTGGGTGAGGGGTTTAGTGTGTATTTTAAGGATGCCGGCCACGTGCTCGGTTCCGCAATTATTGAGATTACGAGAAACGGAAAAAAGATTGCTTTCACGGGCGACCTTGGGAACTCACCCACGCCACTCTTGAGACCAACAGAGACCGTGACGGATGCGCACTATCTGTTGATGGAAAGCGTCTATGGAGATCGAGACCATGAGAATGTCCTGAGTCGCACCGAGCAATTGAAGCGGGTTATTCTTGATACTGCTCGGCGAGGTGGAGCGCTCATTATTCCTGCGTTTTCAATTGAACGCACACAAGTACTTCTCTATGAACTAAACGAACTCATTGAGGCAGGGGATGTGCCCAAGGTATCAGTCTTTCTCGATTCTCCACTTGCAACCAAGGTGACCGAGATTTATAAAAAGCACCAAAACTACTTTAATGAAACAGTGCAAGAGGACATAGGCGGAGGAGACGCTATTTTTGATTTTCCTGGATTTCAGATTTCTAAAACGCGCGATGATTCTCGTC
>JBBDJZ010000045.1:0-12580 GCA_040879625.1 Minisyncoccota bacterium
ATTTTAGTATAACAAAAAGAATGCTATTTAAAAATTGTGCGTATCTGTGGAGAAAAACAAAGACCGACGGAGTTGTCGGTCTTTGTTTTTTAGTTTCGTGTGTTTTCTGGCATCTTCCCAAGTTTCTTGAGACGTTCCATTTCTTTTCCTCGAGCAATCATTTTGAGTGCATCTTTCTTCTTAACGTATTTTGATTTCCCACGAAGGGCGTATCTCCCACTTCGAGCTGTTCGCAAGAGGCCAGAATTACGTACGCGTTGCGTAAAACGTCGCACAATGCTTGCGTTTGGTTCGTTAGAGTTTGCGTTTACTTCAACATTTGTCATACGCAGAACTGTATCACAGGGTTAATCTGAACTCAAGTCCTTTTTTCAAAACTGTTCTATAAGCAACCCTTAGTCAAGAAGAGCCTTAATTTTGGGAACAATATCGGCGAGCGAAACTGTTTCTTGTGAACGGGTCTCCATGTCTCGTAAAATAACAGTATTTTCAATTGCTTCCTTTTGGCCAATAATAAGAGTAATGGGAACGTGCAGGCGATCGGCTTGTGCTATTTGAGAAGACATCTTTTCTTTTCCAATAGAAACGGTAACGGGTAGTTTTGCTTTTCGAAGCTTTTCGAGGAGTGTAAATGATCGAAGGCGAGCCTCCTCTCCCAGCTGTATGAAATATATTAAAGGTTTTTTCTTCTTTGGTACTGTTTTCTGAATACTTTCTCTTCCTGTAGCTCCTGGGATAAGGATGGTTGTTGAAACGATTGGTACGGTTTTGCGCATACCAGCTCCACGTGTAAGGTTGTCGGATCGTGCTCCCACCGCAAAAACTTTTCCTTTGGGGTCGTCACTTTTTTCACGGATTGTAAAAAGTGTTTCTGAGTATGCGTCTTTGTGTTCAACAAGAGAGTGGTCAATAATATAGGGAGCCTCTCGCGCTTCAATAAATTCAATGACTTCTTTAAAGTATTTACGCGAGTAGTCTCCGAGAAACATAATTGATTTCGGAGCCTCCTCCTGGAATAGCTGGGTTTCTGCATACGGTTCTTTGAGGACATTTAGAATATCAAGTTTAAATGATTCGCGACCATCGTCTGGAAGAGAGTTGATTCGTTTTCTATAGTATGAGGTTAGTTCGGAAGTAAATTGTGATGAAGAATCCTTATCACCCATACTGTTTACGTGAATCATAAAATTCTTTTTCACCGTCTCGTTTAGAATTATCCACGCAAGATGAATAGAAAGCATGTCAGCAATGCATTTTGTAACACCAATTGCGTGAAGATAGAAAAATCGTTCGCCTCGCGCGTTTGGTTTTTTTGTGTACATTACTAACACAGGCTGAGACAGCGTATCCCAGGACTCGTCGGAGTAAACTCGTATCATTGAGGCGCGTTCGTTTATAGAAAGAGCTGGTTCTTTTATCGCTTCAGAGTCTGAGGGTCCTTTGAATTTTTCAGTGTAATTTTCTGTTTCTTTTTCAAGGTGTGGAGGATTAATAAGGGATACGCCATAAAATTGGCAAATTTCTATTGCCTTTTTGTATGGCCCTGTGTAGGTCAAACGGGGAAGTTGTGGGCGGTCAGATGACTGGTGTTTGCTCATAGATTGCTTTGGAAATCTTCAGGTCGAACTTCACCAGGAAGTACGGTTATTGACGTAACGGGAAACAACCTTAGAAGTGCTCGTCCAACGATGAGTTTTCTATTGAGCGTTCCCCATGAGCGTGAATCTGAACTCGCCAAGCGGTTATCTCCGAGAACGACGTATTCATCTGAGTTTAGGGAAAACGTCTCATTCCCATTTTCTGAAACATACGTGAGAAACGATTCATCAAGGTAAAAACCTTCAGGATTCTCATTGTTTATAATGCGCACAGTGTTTCCAGAAAGAATAACTGTTTCGTTAGGAAGCCCCACAACTCGCTTTATAAAAAACTTTGAAGGGTCTTGTGGATAGTGAAAAATGACCACATCGCCCCTCTCTGGTTCGTGAAGCCGATAGCTCAACTGATCGACGATTAAGTACTCTCCGGTAGAAAACGTTGGCTCCATTGATGAACCGTTGACGACAAAAGGAGAAACGATAAACAGCCTAATCGGAATGACAATAATGATTGAAAGAAGCGAAAAACGTATAAGATCACCAAAAAAAGACTCATCTTTGTTTTTTTCGTACCTGTCGCTTCTTGTGCGAAGTGAACGGCGATTAGGTATATCCTCGTTATTATCCTCTGGAGTAGTTTCTAACATGGTAGTATTGTAGTATAGAGATACCTCTTATACAAGAGAGCTTATTTATTTATTTTATTTTTTATGCTCGTCGTTGGATTAGGGAATCCGGGTCAGAAATATGTTCACACTCGACATAATATTGGACGCGATGTTCTTTTGGAAATAATTGGTCGCGGAGACTTTTCAGATTTGCAAACTGACCGTTATTCCCATTCTTTGATTTCTAATGGCTATCTAAAACACGCAGGAGACCTGCCCCGGGATCTGACTGATACCACCGGGCGTTTAATTGTCGCACTTCCTGAAACCTTTATGAACCGTTCTGGCGAGGCGGTTCGAGAGCTTGTCAAAAAATATACACTCACTCATGAAGATGTTGTGGTGGTCTACGATGATATTGATTTGCCATTTGGAAGAATAAGAATTTCTAAAGATCGGGGTGACGGTGGTCACAACGGAATAAAGTCAGTTGTTGAGCACCTCGGTACAAAGAATTTTTCTCGGATACGAGTAGGAATCTGCCCGATGAACGAAAACGGTGAGAAAAGTAAGCCTCACAAGGACGTTGTAAGTCGCTATGTGTTAGGAGCTCTTTCTCCCCACGAAACAGAAGCGTTTGCAACGGCTGTTGACCGAGTTGAGGAGGCTCTTTACCACGTGAGTATGCAGGGTGTCGAAGAAGCAATGAACGTCATTAACGAAGGCTAGTGCGCGTGGAGGAGAAGAGGCTTTCTAGCTAAAAAGTACAAAAAAACCCTGCGAGTTGCGCAGGGTTTTTTTGTACTTTCTTTGAATGTTCTACTTTTTGTAGGAAAGCGCCATCCGTTGTTCTTTTGAATCAAAAAGCGTAATGGTAAAAGAGTAGCTTTTGCCAAGCTCGAGAGTTTCTCGAAGCTCTGATTCGCTTTCAAACTCTGAAACGTGTACGAGTCCCGCAATGCCTTCTTCAATTGATGCAAGCGCTCCGTGTCGGTTGTATTTTATAATGACACCCTCTACATCATCGCCCTTGGTATACTTCTTTTCTGCTTCAACCCACGGATTTTCTTTGAGTGCCTTAATTGAGAGTGAAATTTTCCCATCTTTAATTTCAATTACCTGAACGCGAACCTTGTCTCCAATTTGGTACAGTTCACGTGGGTTTTCTACGAGTGACCAGTCAATTTCAGAGATATGCACGAGTCCCTCAAGCCCTTCTTGAAGTTTTACGAATACTCCAAAATCAACCATTCCAGAAATTTCGCCATCGATTATTTCTCCAACTTCGTATTTATCAAGCATCTCTGCTTTTTCTTTTGTTTCACCTTTTTTCTCGGTAAAGATAAGTTTTCCTTCTTTTGGATCAGCCGTAAGAATTGAAACAGTCAGTCTTTCTCCTACGAGGCGCTTAAGCTCGTCAAGAATTTTTTGTTTATCTCCATCCTCAACTCGGGGATAGTGATCTCCTGAAAGTTGAGATGCAGGAAGAAATCCCTGAATACCTTTCCATTCAATAATAAGACCTCCTTTGTTTGCATCAATAATTGGTAAATCAAGAGTCGCTTTTTCTCGTATAAGTTCTTCGACCTCTCCCCAGATTATTGCCTGTCGTGCTTCCTTAAGTGAAAGCTCGATATATCCGTGCTCAGCATCATCCTGTATTACTTTTGCTGCAATAGAGTCGCCAATGCCGATATTGCGAATGATATCTCGCGCGTTGTTAAACTCTCGTCCATAGATAATTCCTGTTCCAAATGGATGGAGGTCAACGAAGACTCGTGATTTTTCTATCCCAATAACTGGACCCTCAACGAGATCTCCCTCAACGGGAGGCGTCGGCATTTCCGTAATAAGGTTTGACATGAAATCAGAGGCATCTCCTTGAGAGGCCTTATCCATCGCAACGTTAACAAGCTCAAGGTTCTCCTCGGCGCTCATATCTAACTCACTGCGTTTTATACCGTTCGTTGTTCCCTCTAACTCACTGTCTTGTTCAGCACTTACTAACGTGTCGTTTGTACTAGCCATAATAAATAATGTCGTCTCCCGTGCTTTCTCTTAATCGTTCTCTCTGTTTTCATTCGTTGCCGTAGAGAGAAAGTGTTACGAAGTAGACGTGTGTGTATAATTTCGAACCGTACCCTGCCTTTAGCTGCCACTTAGTATAGTCAAATATAGGGCTTTGTAAATAGGAGCTGGGTGTTTTGAGAACTCGAATGTCTGCGGTACAATACGCGTATGATAATAACGTACTATGGAGCGTCCTTTTTTAAAGTGCAATTTTCTGACACGACGCTTGCCTTTAACCCTATTTCAAAAAGTTCTACTCATAAACAGACGAAATTTGGTTCTGACATTTGCTTCATCTCAAATTTTCACAGAGATACTGCAGGAGAAGAAAATGCAGGTCTTGGTAATAAGCAGCCCTTTGTTATAGCAGGCCCCGGAGAATACGAAGTGCAGGGTGTTTTTGCTAAAGGTTTTGAAACAGTAACCGAATATGGAGGAGAAAAACGAACAAATATAGTGTACAGTGTTACTCTTGAAGGTATGAATCTCATCTTCCTTGGCGCTCTCTCACGTTCTGAAATTCCCGCTGAGGTTCTTGAGGGACTTGGTGAACCCGACATTCTTTTTGTTCCAATTGGAGGAGAGGGAACACTCTCTCCAAACGAAGCGTATAAGCTTTCACTAAAACTGGAGGCAAATATTGTTATTCCCATGTTCTATTCTGAAGAGACACTAAAGCAATTTCAGGGGGAAGAGGGAGAATCTGACGAAAAAGCACTTGATAAGCTTACGATTAAAAAGAAAGAAGTGGATGAGCGAGAGGGCGATATCGTAGTTCTTCGAAGTTCGGCTTAGTGTTCTGATTTTGCACAACTATAATGCTTGTAGATCGTATTAAAAAAATGAGGGAAAAAAGTTATGGTGAGCGTCGCCGTACCACGTTTCTCATTTCTTTTTCTTGTACTGCCATTATCGCTTTTGTGTGGGGTACGGTTGTGCTTCCACAAACACTCACGCTCGAAGAAACAGAATCTTCTCGAGCAACGACAGTGTCGCCATTTAAGACACTTACTGAAGACGTGGGTATTATCTTTGGCGATATTCAGGTCGGCGTTGATGAGCTTGGTAAAGAATTTAACCGACTCTGGAGTAGCGATGCGGGTGAAGAGCAGGAGGAGGTAATGGTTCCTGCAAGTTCACGGGACGAAAGTTCTTCCGTCGAGTTACCAAAGGACACCTTCACGCCCGATGTCTATACTATAGAGTCCGAGGAGCTAGAGGGGGCGCTCGAAGAAGAGGTGCACACTAATGGCGAAACGTCGATAGAAACGGAAGTAGAGCTAGAGATAGAGGGCTAAAATCACTTTTAAATACATAAGAGCTGTGCTATACTGATACATACATTATGAAAGAACAGGGGGGAGAGAATGAGAATCAAGACATCCCACATCAGGGCATCATAGGTCAAAATATTGTCTCCGAAATGAAGGAGTCGTATTTGGATTATGCCATGTCTGTCATTGTTGCTCGAGCACTGCCAGACGTGCGTGATGGTCTGAAGCCAGTTCATCGTCGCATTATGTACACGATGCATGAGCTCGGACTCACTCCTGGTGCTAAAACGCGAAAATCAGCAAAGATTACTGGTGACGTAACAGGTAACTATCATCCCCATGGAGATGTGGCGGTCTATGACGCGATGGTAAACCTCGCGCAACCTTTCGGCATGCGGTACCCACTCGTTATTGGTCAGGGTAACTTTGGATCAATTGACGGTGATGCTGCTGCTGCGAGTCGCTATACTGAGGCAAAAATGTCCAAAATTGCTCAAGAGCTCGTACGAGACATTGGTAAAAATACGGTTGACTGGCGAGAGAACTATGAAGGCACTCGCAAGGAACCAACCCTCATGCCCTCAGCAGTTCCAAATCTCCTCCTGAACGGTACGCTCGGTATTGCTGTTGGAATGGCAACGAATATCCCTCCTCACAACCTTCGGGAGATCTCTGATGCCATCCTCCATCTTACCGAACATCCCGATGCAACCGTAGATGATCTTTTACAATTTGTGCAGGGTCCCGACTATCCAACGGGTGGAGTAGCGTTTAATGCCAAAGATATTAAGCAGGCATATGCCACCGGCCGAGGGGGTGTGGTTGCGCGTGGGATTGCTGAAATTAGCGAAGATAAAAAGGGAAATTTCCAAATAATCATTTCATCAGTGCCGTTTAGAGTTAACCGTGCAAACTTGCTTATTAAGATTGCAGATCTTGTCCGAGATAAAAAACTCGAAGGAATTCGAGGGCTTCGTGACGAATCAACCGATTGGAACGATACGCGCATCGTTGTTGAACTAAAGGGAGGCGCTCACCCACAAAAGGTTCTCAACTATCTTTACAAACACACGCAGCTTGAAGAAACCTTTCATTTTAATATGGTCGCTCTCGTTGATGGCGTTCCTCAGACGCTTGCACTCAAAACAATTCTCCAAGAGTTCATTGAACATAGGCGCGTTGTCATTGTTCGGCGTACACAGTACGATCTCGATCGAGCGCTTGAACGGGAACACATTCTTTTAGGACTAAAGAAAGCACTTGATCATATTGATGAGATCATTCAGATTATTAGGAAATCTAATGATCGTGACGAAGCAAAGGTAAATCTTATAAAAAAGTTTAAGTTCTCTGAAATACAAACCGAGGCAATTCTTGCAATGCAACTCCAGCGTCTCGCAGGGCTTGAACGAAAGAAGATTGAAGATGAACTCCTCGACGTTCAAAAACTTATTGTTAAGCTTCGTGCCCTACTTGCAAGCCCAAAGAAAATCATGGGCGTCATTCAATCTGAGACAAAAGAAATTGCGGAAAAGTACGGTGATGATAGGCGAACAAAAATTATTAAGGGGGAGTTAAAAAACATTTCAGTCGAAGACCTTATCCCAGACGTGGAAAATGTACTCGTCTTAACATCGGGTGGGTATATTAAACGTGCTTCCCCGGATGAGTTTCGCAGGCAAAAACGAGGGGGTGTGGGTGTTGTTGATTTAAACACGAAAGAAGAAGATTTTGTTCAAACCTTTATAACCACCAAGCTCCACTCAGATCTTTTATTCTTTACTGATGCGGGCAAGGTGTATCAAATGAAAATGTACGACCTGCCTGAAGGGAAGCGTGCTACAAAGGGTAAGTCAGTTATGAACTTTCTTTCGCTTGAGCAAGGAGAGCATGTGACGAGTGTTCTTGCTATGGATAAAGACGTACGGACAAATGACTGTAGCCTCATGATGATTACCAAGGAAGGGGTCGTAAAAAAGGTGAAGGCAGAGAGTTTTTATGATGTACGACGAAACGGTATTATAGCTATAAAACTGGGTCCTACAGACCGCCTCATTACCACAGACTTTGTAGAAAAAGGAGATAGCGTTATGGTTGCCACCACTAAGGGCCAGTCAATTAGGTTTGGCGAGGATGATGTTCGTGAAATGGGCCGTGCTGCCGGGGGTGTTCGAGGCATCAAACTTTCAAAAGCTGACTTTGTTGTTGGTTCTGGAGTCGTAAAAAAAGAAAACAAAAACGCCACCGTTTTTGTTATAAGCGAGAAGGGGTATGGTAAGCAAACAAATGCGGGAGAATACAAGGTTCAAAATAGAGGAGGGTCTGGTATTAAAACCGCAAAACTAACAGCAAAGACTGGTTCTCTTGTCTCTGCAAAAATACTCAGTAGTGAGGGTGAAGAAATTGTTGCAATTTCAAAAAAGAGTCAGGTGATTCGTTTGGGTACAGACGAAATTCCACACCTTGGACGCCAAACGCAGGGAGTTCGTATTATGAAGTTGCGTGACGGGGATTCGATTGCATCCGTTGTTGCGCTTTAAGGGTGCTCGTTGCACTACACCAACCAATCCTACGGGGCTGTTTCTCCACACCGTTGGTAAGGTTATAGATAAAAATAAGCTATACTAAGTCTATGTATTTCTCAGATCCCGCACATAACGTAGCTCAGTTTGGCCTGCGAGTCGGTGATCACGTCGCAGATTTGGGTGCGGGGGTGGGCAACCACTCAGTTGCACTTGCAAAAGTGGTCGATATTTCGGGGAAGGTGTATGCGGTTGATTTACAAAAGGAACTCTTGAAAGAACTGATGGTCCGCGCAAGGGAAGCTGGCGTAGTAAATGTGGTTCCTATCGTTGCCGATATTGAAAAACCAAAAGGGACTGGTTTGGAGGAAGGGTCAATGGATGCCGTTCTTATTTCAAACACACTCTTTCAAAGTGAGGACAGGTTTGCTTTTTTAAAAGAAGCGCATCGTATACTGAAATCAAATGGAGAAGCATTAATAATTGACTGGGCCCATTCCTTTAAAGGAATGGGCCCCTCAGAAAAACATGTTGTTTCAAAAGACTCTTTAATCGAAATGGCAGGGGAGGTAGGGTTCGCCCTTGACCGCACCATTGGCGCCGGTGAGCATCACTATGGTTTAATTTTTAAAAAATAATTATGAAGAACACACACAGTTTTCAAACAATACTCCTTTTGGTATTTGGAATTGGTGCGGTTATTGGAGTGGCTGTTTTTTCGATTGCCCGCACGACGAATCCAGAGAGAAATTTACCCACGCTTCAGATGTGGGGCACGCTTCCCGAAGAATATTTTAGCTTTTTGGGGCAAAATAATGCTGATGATGTATATTTTCAAAAAGTTGCATATCGAGAGATACGCAGTGAAGAGTTTGATCAGATTTTAATCGAGGCGCTTGCTGACGGTGTCGGACCAGATCTTGTTGTTTTGGGACATGACTCAGTGTACAAGCACCGTAACCGTATTTTTGAAATTCCATTTGAAAGTTTTTCAGCTTCAACTTTTTCTGCGTCATACATTAAGGGCGGAGAGATATTTCAAAGTGATAGAGGGTATTACGCATTGCCTGCAGTTATTGATCCCCTTGTTATGTATTGGAATCGTCCAATCTTATCGTCTCTTGGAATTGATACGCCCCCCGCTAGTTGGGATACGATGCGTGATTTCAGTGAGCGCGTCACAAAAACAGATGGATTTTTAAATATTGAAAGAAGCGCGGTTGCTCTGGGTACGTCATCAAACATTAACCATGTAAAAGAGGTGATTTCATTGTTGCTGATGCAATCAGGATCGAGAATTGTTGCGAAGGGTGCTACTGGATACGTAGCAGACTTTTCTCAACAAACAACCACCCTTTCACTCCCTCCTTCTGAGGCAATAAATTTTTATACTGAGTTCTCTGATCCGTCAAAGTTAGCCTATTCCTGGAATACATCACTTCCCGAGTCTCGAGCAGCATTTCTCGCAGAAGATTTAGCTCTTTATTTTGGCCTCGCAAGTGAGGAGCGTGAAATTCTTTCAGCTAATCCTAATCTCTCATTTGGTGTCGCTCTGGTGCCACAGGTGAGCTCTTCACCGATTAAGATGACAACGGGTGATCTCTATGGTTTTGCTGTGTTGAAAAGCACATCACGCACAGAGCAGGCTTTTACAACACTCTATAAGCTTGCTGGGGTTGAAGGACTAACTTTACTTGATGAACGAACCGGGCTTCCTTCAGTACACAATACACTCCGCAAGGAAGACCCAACAAAAGCATCCTCGCGCGTTCTCCTAGACTCAGCTCTCATTACGCGTGTGTGGCTTGATCCTGAACCACGAGAAACAGATAGAGTGTTTAGTGATATGATAGAATCCGTACGTTCAAACCAGAGTGATGCAGGAGATGCGCTCTCACGCCTCGCTTCACAACTTAACCAATTGTTTAGAAATTAATCTATGAATATCACCTCACACCTAAGACCCACCTCCGCTTTTTTCATAGCGGTACTGCTCTTCTTTGGTGGTGCGGGAACAACCTTTGCTCAGATAGAGGTTCCTGACTCAACGGTCGTTGAGGGGAAGGACGCTGATGGTCGTGCGTGGACTCTTGTGCCCAAAGATTGTCTCGGAGACCAAGCGGCTACTGAGTGTGGATTTGAAGAGGTTCTCCAGCTCATAGCGAATATTATGGGGCTAGCTTTTGTGGCAGTGCTGCTCTTAGCCGCGCTTCTCTTTGGGTACTCTGGATTTTTGTATGCCTACTCAGCTGGTGACACTACAAAAGTAAAAACAGCGAAGGGGATTTTTACAAACGTTGCCAAGGGCCTCATTATTGTATTTTTGGCTTATACGATTGTACAAGTTATTATCTCAATTTTTGGAGTTCAGCCCGAGTACAATCAGTTTCTTTTTCGCTTTTAATGAAAGGAAGTAACACAAGATGTCTTTTTGAGGTAAAATACAGTAACACATAAAATACCGTATGAATTGGTGGGAAAGATACATAGAATCAATGAGAGCTCAGGCTCTTCAAATTACTAATCCTTTAGGGAAGAATTCCCAAGGAGAAGATGTCGGGTTTCTCGACCTCTTCCGCTTGATTCTTGACGGCCTGATTTTACTCGCTACCCCAATTGTTATTGTTATGGTCATATATGCAGGGTTTCTTTTTGTGACGGCGCAGGGGAATGTTACTAAGCTCGAAACAGCAAAGAGGGCTATTGCCTACGCACTCATCGGGGCCCTCATCTTGCTCGGGGCTAGCGCCATCTCAGCTCTTATTCAGGGCTCTATAGAATCGCTTAGAATTTAAAGATGACTACCATGAAACGTACCCTGATACCAACAACCGTCGCGATTTTCTTTTCACTTACTCCACTTGTTGCATATGCTCAGCCAGCTAATTTTGCTGAGTTGGTAAACCTGATTATCGGTATTATCAACCCGCTGTTTACCCTTATTCTGGGTGGTATTGTGTTAGTGTTTCTTTTCGGTCTTGCTCGATTCGTTTTTTCTTTAGGGGATGCAAAAAGTGTCGAAGAGGGAAAACAGCTTATGTTTTGGGGTATCATAGGCCTTTTTGTTGCGTTATCGTTTTGGGGTTTGGTTGCCTTACTCACCAATACGTTCTTATAAGCGTAGTCGGTAATCCACAGTCTCTATAGCAAAGGAGCTCTTTCTTTGGTACTATTTTTACAGTACTAAACAAAGGTCGTTTTTGTACGCTCGTAATTTAATCAATAATATTACTTAATAAATGAAAAAGTTTTTAGCACTTATAGTTCCTGTGCTCTTGATGACACCTTTATTGGCTCTAGCTCAGACTCCTGACGAAGGGGCTGTAATAAACTACATCAATGCTTTTCAGAGCATAATAAACGCAGCAATTCCATTTCTTATTGCTGTTGCTGTTGTAGCAATCCTTTACGGACTCGCTGTATATGCCTTCTCAGCAGGTGATGAGGCTGCGCAAGACAAAGGGCGACGCATTATGGTTACGGGTGTAATCATTTTGTTTGTAATGGTTGCAATCTGGGGATTCGTTAACGTTCTAAACCAGTTCTTCTTTAGCGGATCACCAGGAAACGTGCCAGACGCACCTGGAACACCCGCTGGAACACCCGCTGGAGCACCCGCTGGAGCACCTGGAGGTCCAGGAGGTGTTATTTAATAACGAGGATGAGTTCTTATTCCTTCTCGTCTGGGTAAAAAAAACAGCTCTCCACAGAGCTGTTTTTGTATGGTAACTAGAATTATATGTTAATATAGAGGCTATATGGAAACATTTGTTGCGAACTTAAATCGAGAGATTCTCAACCCGCTCATCTTTCTCCTCTTTGCTTTGGCAGCACTGTATCTTGTTTTTGGAATTTTTGTATTCGTAGCGAACGCAGGCAATGAAGAGGCTCGAGCACAAGGGAAGCGGCATATCATGTACTCTCTGGTCGGGCTTTTTATTATGTTTGGAGCAATGGCAATTATTGGTCTTGTGCTTAACACTTTCGGCATATCGTCTTCGGTATAATTTTTATGAATATTAATTCTCTGTATAGCATGTCTAACCCCCCTTTTATTCTTCAGTTATTACCTGCATTTCTTTTCTTTTTTCCTTTTATAGCTAACGCGCAAAGTACTATTTTAGATATTATAGACGTATTTCAGCAAATAATTTCGGCTCTGATTCCATTCACCGTTGCACTTGCTCTTTTTGCTGTTTTATTCGGTCTCGCGAAGTATGCATTTAGGGCTGGAGATGAAAAAGCGCAGTCTGAGGGAAGAAACATTATGTTTTGGGGTATCATAACTTTGTTTGTTATGGTTTCGATATGGGGGTTCGTCGGTATACTTCAAAACCTCTTTTTTGGACCTGGGTATACTCCAACAGCGCCAAGCGCAAGTGAGCTACCTCAGTTACCAACACCAACGGCCCCACCTGCGGGTCCAGCACCTCATCCGGTGCCACCACCAGGTCCAACACCAGGTCCAACACCATACCCCAATTAGCATCTTTTTGCTGCATTCTAAA
>JBBDJZ010000046.1:0-2070 GCA_040879625.1 Minisyncoccota bacterium
GTTCGAAATCTTCTCTATCACTTCCCTGCTCGCTATGAGCACGTCGGAGAAACAAAGCGAGTTGAGGCAACGACCGCTGACGAGCTCGTCACGCTCTACGGGACAATTACCAAACTCAAAACCCGCAAGGCATGGAAAAGCAAGATTCCCATGGCGGAGGGCGTGTTCAGCGACCAAACGGGTTCGGTGAACCTTGTGTGGTTCAATCAGCCCTACATTGCAAAAATGATACAAGAAGGGGCAACGGTTGAGGTCGAGGGGAAAATAACAGAGAGGAGCGGCAAGAAGACGATGCAGAATCCGAGAATAGAACCAATCGAGGAACTGCCCTCTCTCGACGGGGAACTACCTCTCGCAGCAACAGAGAATGAACATACCCTTAACCCTGTCTACTCAACCTCAAAAGGCGCTACGTCGTTCTATCTCAGCCATCTTATAAAACGAGCCCTTTCAAGTGATGCTCTTTCCCAACTCGAGGACCCAATCCCAAAAGAAGTACTTGAGCGTTACAATCTCCCGAACCTTAAAACTGCGCTTATTTGGATTCACGCGCCCAAGAAACTTGAAAACGCGGAAGCTGCTCGTAAACGAATGGCGTTTGAAGAAATTTTTGCTATTCAAATTGACCGACAGCGAGAACGAGCAAAGCTACAAGAACTGAAGGCTTTTTCAATACAAAAAACACGCGCAGATATCGAGGGTGCCATTACCCACTTCGGCTTTCAGCTTACGAACGCGCAAGAAAGTTCTATTGCAACCGTTCTTCAAGATCTCGAGAAGGAGGTCCCCATGTCGAGACTCCTCGAAGGTGACGTAGGTTCCGGGAAAACCGTCGTTGCAGCTGCTGCAATGTATGCAACAGCAACATCGTTTCCACGCGGGCAAGACTTTGGAAGTTTACAGTGTGCATATATGGTCCCAACTGAAATACTTGCTGAACAGCAGTTTCAGAGCTTCTGCAACCTTTTCCGTCACACCAATCTACAGGTCGGACTCATAACTGGTTCAGGATGTAAAAAGTTTCCTTCTAAAATCAGCCCCGACGGTGCGACGCCAATCTCGCGGGCGCAACTTCTCAAATGGGTTAAAAACGGAGAAATTGCTGTGGTTATCGGAACTCATTCTCTTATTCAAAAAACGGTTGAATTCAAGCACCTCGCTCTCGTTGTTATCGATGAACAACACCGGTTTGGCACAAATCAACGAAAAAAACTCCTGAGAAAGGATGAGCAGGTGCCGCACCTCCTTTCAATGACAGCAACCCCAATTCCCCGCACACTTGCACTCACCATCTATGGCGACCTCGACTTGACTATTATTGATGAGATGCCAAAGGGACGAAAGCGAATCGTGACCGAGATTGTCCCACCAAACAAGCGCGAAAATACTTATGAAAAAGTACGAGAGGAAATTCAAGCAGGACGCCAAGCATATGTCCTCTGTCCACGCATTGATGACCCTGACCCTTCTATGGCACGAGCCGTAACTGCAAAATCGGTAACCGAAGAATCTAAGCGACTCAGAGAAAAGATTTTCCCAGAATATGAGATTGGAGAGCTTCATGGAAAAATGACTCCAAAGAAAAAAGACGAGGTGATGCGGGACTTTGCAAGTGGAGATATTGATATTCTCGTCACCACATCTGTTGTGGAGGTGGGAGTGAACGTACCGAATGCAACCGTCATTATTATAGAGGGTGCTGAACGGTTCGGCCTCGCTCAGCTTCATCAACTCAGAGGACGTGTTGTCCGTTCTAATCATCAGGCGTACTGTTTTGTATTTACCGATTCAGGTAGTGACAAAACGTTTAAACGGCTCTCTGCACTAAAGGATGCGAAAAATGGATTCGAGCTTGCTGAATATGATCTTGAATTGCGCGGGGCTGGTGATTTGTATGGCAGAAAGCAGTCTGGTATTTCAGACATTGGTATGGACGCTATAAAGAATATAAAAATGGTCGAGGCGGCGCGTACTGAGGCGCAAAAGATTATTCAAGAGGATTCTGAATTGAAAAAATACCCACTCCTTGAAAAACGAGTTCGCTCACTCGTCGCGCTTCATATGGAATAG
>JBBDJZ010000047.1:0-12266 GCA_040879625.1 Minisyncoccota bacterium
TGGGAGATTCGTGGCAAAGAGCAATCGAACAATTCTTCCTAACCGTAAACAAAGCACTCCAAGACGCAACAATTAACGTACTCGGCTTTCTTTTTGCAGTTCTTCCATACATCCTCTATCTTTTCATTATCATTGTTTTTGCAAAATACGGCTGGCGCTTAGCGAGATACGTCTGGAAAAGATAGGGCGAGGTCTTAGTAGTAGGGCACCGCTTAAGAAGAGACAGCTTACAGGGTTGCCTGGTCATCAGTAAAAAATTCCTACGAAAAAAGTGACAGCGACCAATGGGTTCCTAAAAAGTAGAGATGCTTCTGTAAGAAGAGTTCAGTTTGCGCGTCTCTTTATAGTGAGCGGGTTGTACTGATCCAGCTCTTCTGAGACACAACCTGCTGCCGTGAGCGGGTTTTGTCGCGCAAGAGTTCTCTTGCGGGTACTGAACTTATGGTGCCTTCGGATGCTCCTATTAAAATGCTATAATGAAACCATATGAAAGGATATATAAAAGATATAGAAAACGAAACGCTTGATAACGTTGCTTTTAGAAAAGTGCTCTACACATCAACGCACTCACAACTTGTTGTAATGTCACTTGTCCCCGGCGAAGATATTGGTGAAGAAATTCACGAAGATGTTGATCAGTTTTTTCGTGTTGAGCAGGGCGAGGGAAAGGTAGTTCTCGGTGATGATACTGAAACCGTAAAGGACGGAACATCCGTAATTGTTCCTCAAGGGATAAAGCACAACATAATAAACACCGGAACCGTTCCGCTAAAGTTGTACACAATATACATGCCTCCTCACCACAGAGACGGTGTGTTGCATAAAACAAAGGAAGAAGCAGAAGCAGACGACGAACATTTTGACGGAGTAACTACAGATTAATAATCTCCAGTCTAAGTTCAGTATACAAACAAAAACTCCACACAGCGTGGAGTTTTTGTTTGTATTTTCTTTATAAAAGATTCCTCTTGAGCGGTGTTCATGTATGGCACAACTTTGCATATGCAAAAAGGAATTATAGCAATCATAATAGGGGTTTTGATTATTGGAGGTGTCTGGTTTGTGAATTTACAAAGGGGTGCTGATCCAGAAGAGGGCGTTATTATTGGAGACGACGCAGTAGACGGTTCAATTCAGAATGATGCAATATCTGAGGAGGGGGGTGGGCTCTTTGGTGACACTGATAAAGATGAGATTGTTTCAGAAGTAAAAGAGTTTACTGTTTGGAGGTTCGGTCTCGGCCTATTAAAATGGTATACTGTCTCATATGACCCTCCCCACACGAACTGACGCTGAGAAAATACTATGTGAATATGTTCATGATTCGTATCAGTTGCTTCATGCGCGCATGGTAGCGACAGCTATGGGTGGCTATGCTGCACTACTCGGTGAAGATGTTGAGTTGTGGTATATAACTGGACTTCTTCACGATATAGATTTCGAACAACACCCCGATTTGCACCCAGGCCCATCCCTTTCGTGGTTTAAAGAATGGAACTATCCTGATGAACTGATTAATGCCGTAGAAGTTCACGCGTATGGATACAATAATTTTGAGCGAAGGCCCGAAACAAAACTCGACGCAGCAATTCTTGCGTGTGATGAAATCAGTGGAATTTTTTATGCATATAAACAAATTAATCCCATTCCATACGCTGAGATGAAAGTAAGTTCAATCAAAAAACGACTCAAAGAAAAAGCATTTGCTGCAAAGATTGATAGAGACACTATTTACTTGGGGGTTGAGAAGTTGGGTCTTGATCTCGATACTCACATTGAACACCTGATACATTTTTTTAGTTCTTTAGATAAATAAAAGAACAGTTTAAAAATATTTCTTTCATCTGTTTTTTAAAAGAAGGTTGCATAGTTTTTACGTTACGAGATATTGCATCAAAATATATTTACTCATGTATATCTTTAAAAACTATAAACGCTCAAAACATATTCGAATTACTGTGCGACCCGACCGTACGGTACTTATTACAAAACCACCTTTTGTGAGTAAAGAGCGAGCAGAGCTATTTGCGCTCAGTAAAGGTGAGTGGATTCAAGAACAGTTGCGTGCCTATGAAAAAGAACAAGTTCTCGATGTGGGTATGTATTCACGTGAACACTATCTTTTGCATAGGGACAAAGCCAGAATGCTTATTGAGTCAAAGATAGAGCGCTGGAATAAGATATACGACTATTCGTTTAAGAGCATTCGCATTAAAAATATGACAACTCGCTGGGGAAGTTGCTCTACCAAAGGTAATTTAAATTTTAACTACAAACTACTATTTCTGTCTGACGAATTCGTGGACTATGTTGTTGTCCACGAGCTTTGTCACTTAAAAGAATTTAATCACTCACAAAATTTTTGGAAACTTGTAGAAGAAACAATTCCTCAGTACAAAAAAATAAAAAAAGAATTACATAAGATAAAATAATTTTTTGATTTATCCCCAACTATCTTTTTTTATACACAATAAAATTCTAAAAACTGATACAATTTCAGTAGGTCGATAAATTTTGTTCATACAAATTTTTCACACACACACAACAATGCCAAAAGCAAAAGCAAAAGCAAAGCCTCGTAAGGCTGCAAGCAAAGCACGAAAGACAGTAAAGCGTGTAGCTCGCACAACTACTAAGAAGGCAAAGCGAACCGTAAAGAAGGCAGTGAAGCGCGTAAAGAAAGCTACTCCAAAGAAGACAGTAAAGCGAACCGTAAAGAAAGCTGTCAAACGAGTTAAAAAAGCGGCCCCAAAGCGAAAAACTGCAAAGCGACGATAGTATTCTGTGCAGATGCTATTTTCAAAAACTCTCCTTCCGTAGGAGAGTTTTGTCGTTTTACAATGAAACGCGTATAGTTTAGATATGAATACAAACGAAGAAAAAGCATATTTTGCAGCGGGATGTTTTTGGGGTGTGGAGGAATCATTTTTAAAAACTGAAGGAGTTCTTGAAACTCGTGTTGGTTTTAGTGGTGGTGACACCCCATCTCCTACGTATGAACAGGTGTCTAGCGGTGACACCGGCCATGCGGAAACAGTCGAGGTCATTTTTGATATAGCTGTGTTAACGTATGAAAAGCTGGTGCGTATTTTTTTTGGGTTACACAATCCAACGACTCGAAACAAGCAAGGCGCAGATACGGGCACTCAGTATCGTTCAGCAATTTTTTATGTAGATGATGCTCAAAAAAAAGTAGCAGAGAGCATAAAAGGAGAACTTCAGCGAGAGGGCATCTATGAAAACATGGTTACTGAGATTGAACTATTTACGTTCTTCTACCCAGCTGAGGAGTATCATCAGAAGTATGTGCAGAAGAAGCGAAATATATAGTGCAAAAAGGCCATTTTGCTTGTACGGTTTTCATATCCTAACAAGCGAGAGTTTGTTACAATATGAGCTATATCAGTTAGAAATTTATAAAAAAGCATGGAGGAAAAGATTGCAGAAACAACAACGAAAGAAAAGAAACAAAGAGCAGGAAGTTCAAACAAAGGACTTTTGGTGATTGTTGCGCTTATTGTTCTTATTGGGCTTGGAGCATGGTTTGGAAGGGGTATGTTTGGTACGGCTAGTGCGGCAGTTGTAAATGGAGAAGTAATTACTCGAGCAGAATACGACTCGAGAGTTGAACAGATTACAAAACAGTACGAACTCCAGCTTCTTATGGGAGGAGGTGCGGGTTCTCTTGATGACCCAGAAACACAAGCACAAATACGAAGCGTTGCGATTGACGAGCTCGTAAACGAAAAACTCTTTTTGCAAGCAGCGAGAGAAGCCGGTATTGAAGTTGGCGATGCTGAAGCAGAAGAAGAATTGCGCTTACAAAGGGGAAGTTACCCAGACGAAGCAAGTTACCAAGCAGATCTTGCGGCAGCTGGAGTCACTGAAAACGAGTTGAAGCAGAATATACGAAACCAACTTACCATCATTGCCTACGCTCGTTCAGTAATACCAGAAGAAGAATACACCGTTACTGAAGCTGAGTTACAAGAGGTTTATAATTTAAATTTTGCAGAAGCTAGCGCGGGGGGTGAGGAATCAGAATCTGAAGTTCCAACGTTTGAGGAGTTTAGTTCTACAAACCGAGAACAGTTTGAACTACAAAAACTTGGCGTTTCCGTCGGCCCACTTATTGAAGAACTTCGAGCAAATGCGGATATTAAAATACTTGTCGCCCTTCCTGAAGCAGCTCCGCAGCAACAGACAACTCAAGAAATAGCACCTCAAGATGGCGCTCGTGGACAAGGACTAGAAAATGTTCCAGTTGTTGAAGTAGAGAGCGCAGAAACAGTTACTCCAGAAGAGGGCGGTACGGAAGAGTAAGAATAGACAAAAAGTAAGTTTATTAGAACAAGAATCACACTCTGTGTGATTCTTGTTCTTTGTGAGTACGTACTTTTGGTACAATAGACACAATGCCTTGGTTTCTAAAAAGAGAAAAAAATAAAGGTTTTACTCTAATGGAAATCCTTATTGTTATTGGTATTATCGTGATACTAGGAACGGTCATATACGGTCCTCTGAAAACAGCACGAGATAAAGCATACACAGGAAGAGCCAGAATTGAGTTCAATTCACTGAATACTGCACTAGAGTTTTATAAAATAGATTATGGAGGATATCCGGCTGATGTGAACCGAGGTCTTCCAAACGGACTGGAAGCTTATCTTGCTGGCGAAGATTGGCCGAATGCACCCTGGCCAGGAGCGGTATATGATTGGGATAACTGGGAAGACCCGGATGTTCCGGGAGCACGCATTATTCAGTTCAGCATACGTTTTTGCCCCATAGATGAAACAGACCCCGAGAATTGCCCTTTTCCAAAGGAAGAGTGGGCAGAAGATTTTGACATCAATAGTGCTGTCTATTACTGCGTTGAGGGAAGCTGCCGCCCTCATAATAATCAGCCTGTAGATTATCCGGGATATTGCCTAAATTGTGATGGTTAGAGGCTCACAGTGTAGACTTTGCGGGGGGGCGTCATACGGAGCCGGACAAGATGCGCTCAATCGCGAACTGTACCGGTGTCCTCAGTGTGACTATGTGTACATCTCCAAATCCTTTTTTTTAAAGCCGGAGGAAGAAAAAAAACGATATACGTTGCATGAAAACTCCCTCGAGGACGTAGAGTATGTTACGTTTCTTAGGCGCCTCCTGTTGCCACTTGAAACATTTTTAAGACGAGGGGACACGGTTCTCGATTATGGTTCTGGGCCGGAACCTGTATTTGCAGAGCTTGTGCGACAAAAAGGATTTGATGTGCAGACGTATGATCCTTTCTTTTCACTACTTTTCTCAGATGAGGAGACGTATGATGCCGTTACTTCAATTGAAGCTTTTGAACATTTTCACAATCCTGCAAAAGAACTTAAAACTATCTTTTTGCTTGTAGAACCCCGTGGGCATATAGGGGTAATGACCGAAAGGCATGACCGCACCACTAACTTTAAGACATGGTATTACACAAAAGATCCAACCCACGTCGGCTATTTTTCTGATACCACATTTAAATGGATTGAGTCAAAGTATAATCTACGACGTGTTTATGATGACAAGGAGCGGGTGCTCATTTGGCAGTTGCGTTAGGGATTTATTTTCTTCCCTTCGAAACGTAGACCCGACGAGTTAATACAATACCGCAAACCAGTTTTGTCTCTTGGTCCATCTGAAAAAAGGTGTCCAAGGTGTGACCCGCATTTTGCACAAACCACCTCATCGCGATTCATGTTATGAGAAGTATCCTTTTTAATTTCTATTGCCTGTGAGTGAGCCAAATCATAAAAACTAGGCCAGCCAGATCCAGAATCAAATTTTGTTTCTGAATTAAACAGTAGATTGTTACAGACAACACAAGAGTATGTTCCGTCTTCGTGATTATGTACGAATGTACCTGTAAAAGGAGCGTCAGTTCCTCCTTCTTGAGTTGTGTGGTATTCCTCGGGCGTCAGTTTGCTTTTTAGGTCATTTTGTTTTTTACTCATATATTCATTATACAGGCTCATTGGTCACCACACCCTCTGTTTGGTAGGATGGGTATGTATGGAACAACCCAAGCAAGAAAGTCTCGAGGCGCAGAAAAAAGAGAGCACCCAATCCTTGTATCCAGAACGAGTTTTTGGTTCCTACGCTGAGGTAATTGATGAAATCAAGAGACTTGAAAGCGGTGAGCTGGCAAAACAAGAGTTAAATGAAGTTGAAAAATTTGAACTTCTAGAATTTGAGAAGCAATTTGCTCTCCGTCTTGAGGGTTTGTTTCAACTTAAGGGGTTGTCCTTTGATTATCATCCTTCTTACTTTGAAACTGAGGAAGGAAGACGGGACCTCCTTGTGATCTTTGAAAATGAAGATGCAAGCAGTTTGTCTAAAGAAGAAATTGAAAAACTTTTTTTAGAAAGACCAGAAGTATTGGCAGGCCTTAGCACGGCTGAGCGTGAAAGAATACAAAAAAGTTCCACTGATTTTTCTGATGGGGCAGTAAAAGAAGAAATTTTTAAAAGATTCAATGAAGAAAATGAATTTACTACCGAAGGAATTAAGGTGCCAGAAAAAAAGAGTGTCACAATAAATCCGGATGAAGTTTTAACAAAGCTTGCTGGACTTCGTGAATTAAAAAAGGAAATAAAAGAAATCGTAGCTACTCTCGCAGCAAAAGAAGACAATTATTCACAAGCACAGAAAGTGATTCTTGAAATGTATAGTAAGCGAATAAACGAGCTCATTGCTCAACAATATATCTTCGCACTGAAGATACAGGAGAAATTAACCGTCCTTGGGGCTGAATCCTTAAGTGGGGCTGAGCAAGATGTTCTTACGCTCGTGACAGTCACCGAGAAAAGTAACGCAGATAGAGTAAGAGCGCGAATGGATAAATTTAGATATGGCGCCACAGCTGAGTATAACGATGACGGATATAAGGAACAGGTCTCGGAAAAACTACTTGAGTATGCTAAGGAAATTGAAATAGAAAGCGCGTTTCTTGAAGAAAACAAAAATGCGTTTATTGAAGCACGTGGACTTGACCCTAAAAAAATCGATGAAAAAATAATTACCGCAGAAAAGAGAAAAGAGTGGGGAGAAAGAATACTCGCCGCATACGGGTTACTTTCGAGTGATGAATCTGTTGATGTGGAAAAAAGAACCCTTGACTATAAGTGGCGCTTCATTCAGGAGGAGAAACGTAAAACAATGTCAGTTGATCGCAATCGAAAAGTTATCAAAGACAGAGACGGAGAAACCACGCCCGTGCACGCCTTTTCAGTTGCGCTTGCACATGAAATCGAAGGACATGTTCTACAAAGTGCAAACCGCGAAAACATCCCCCTTAATCTCTTTGAGCTGGATGTTGCAGGAGACAGAGCGTCTGTATATTCTGAGGGCGGCGCAATGTATAACCAAAACTATATTAGTAAAGAGCTCTTCGGATATGAGCAACTACCGAAACCTCACTATGTTCGAGCAATGGCTAGGCGTCTATCCGGCGGAAGCTTCGCCGATTGTTTACAAGCGTATTATGAAAGCGCAATAATAAGTTCTAGAAATAAATACAAAGAGGGTTCGCTCAGTAAAGAAGAATTTGATAAAAAAGCTCGTGCGGTTCTTAAAACAAGCCTTTCAAGTAGTCGAAGACTTTTCAGGGACGGAGGTTCGTTGGATTCTACGAGTAATATGCTTTTGAGTAGCAAAGATACGGCATACCTCGAACAACGAAAGCTTGTTGAAGGCCTAAAAGAAGCAGGACTACTGAAGCTCGCTTATGTCGGAGGGTTAAACCTAGAGAACGCAAAGGAGCTCATTAGGTTTGGACTTCTTGATTTAGATAAAATACAAGAGCCAAAGTTTGAAACGATAAAAATTTGGGAAGAAGTCAGAGACACTTATACAGAAACAGGGGTGTAATAGGTTGGTAGATCAGAAGCAGAGTAGCTAACTAAAGTTAAAAAATCCCACTTTTCATTAGGGCATTCTACGGACTTATTAGCCCATGTTTGCTTATGTTGGTAGAATGTAAGTGTAAAAATCTCGACAGAACAGTATTCTATATGCAAAACGGCAAAGACTCTTACATAGATTCAGTATGGTTTGAGGAATATAAAAAACTCTCAAAAATGCCTGGTCTTAGTAGTTTGCGAGCACATAACCGCACACAAGAAAAACATCGTTTTTTAAGAGGCGAAGTTGAGAACCCCACTTTTATATACCAATCGCTCGCGGTCTATCCTTACCAAGTACAGAGAGATAAACTAGAGAAACTAAAAACTCGTATTGAGACAGAAGAAACCAACGATGCGATTAGAGAGATATACTCTGAAAAAATTGAACATAAAATCAACGACTGTAAGATTATTGAGTCCATACAAAAGAAAGACGATGCACGCTACGATGAGCTTATGCGGGAACGATACGGTAACGTTTCGACTGAATTGGCAACAGCTGTAATACGCGCCTATTGTTCTGCTCTTGAAAAAATAATAAAGACATCACGAGGAAAAGTTTTTGATTCCGCAAAAGAGTTACGTGGTTACCTCGAGGATGTTCAGAGCAGAGTAGAAACTGATGCTGTGCACGAGTTTCACCTTGTTGAAGTTTCTGACGTCCAAGAGAAAGTATTGTCTGCACGAGAGATAAAAAAGCTTTTTGAACTAAAAAGAAAAGAATACGGTTTGTCCAGCTGGAGTGTTGAAATTGATGTGTGGGGCAGAAGTAATTCAATAAGCGTACGACATAAAGATAAAAAAGTAGTGATCCCAAGGGGGAGGAGACTTACTCGCTCGCAAGCACTTGCGCTTGCCGAGCATGAGCTAGGAGTTCATATTCGTAGAAGAGAGCATGGTGAGGCAACCACGCTGGCTCTGCTTGGTGTAGGTCTCGATGGGTTTCTTTTGGGAGAAGAAGGGCTGGCAAAGTACTATGAACAACAGGTGTACGACGGGGCAATTAATAGCTCTCTTAAGAGCTATCTCTTAACCGCACTTGCACTTGGCGTTGATGGTAGGAAAAGAAGTTTTCGAGAGATATACACTGTCAGTGAACTCATCTTTAAAAGTATGAAAGGGAGGTATTTTCTCAGCGAAGTTCATTCTTCAAAACACTATGCTTGGGGAAAAACAGTAAGACTTTTTCGAGGAGCAACGGGTCAAAGCAAGGGAGTGTGTTCTCGGCGCCAGCTTGTCTACCTGGAGGGCTACCTTCGCATAAAAGAAATTATTGACAAAGAAGTACTTACCGAGGAGCAGCTTATCAGAGGAAAGTATGATCCTGCTAACGAAGCTCATGTTCTACTCCTAAAAAAACTTTCAGTGTTGTAGGGGCAGTGAGGCTATACTTCAATCTTGATCATTTGCTCCATGCGGCGTATGTCGGCAAAAAGTTTTGAGCGATCGGGGTTAAAAAGGGTAATATTGAACACACTCTTGCCTCCATTTTTTGCAAACGTAGCTCTGTCTCCAATTTCTTTTTTTACATCTATATTGTGGAATGATTCAAGTTTTTGCACAGACTGCCGCCCCTTTATTGCGGTAATCGTTCCTTCTTTGTGAGCAAAAAACTTAAAAACAGCAGTATATCCTTTTCTCCTTTTTCTCACGAGAGGCTTTTGAGATATGCGTATATATATATCGTTTAGAACGTGATTAATTCCAAAAGAAAGATTATACATTTCATCTCTAAATCCACCAATACGTGGACCGACTTCAATAATATTCCAACCACGGCCCTCGGTGCGTATAAATTCTACGTGTGCAGTTGAACTGCGAAGTCCAAGTGCTCGGGTCGCTTTTGTCGCTGCTTCGTGTGCCCCTTCGATGCTTTCATTGCTCAGTTGTGTTGGTGTAATTGTTCGATACGCAAAAAAGTCATCAAATCCAATTGATTTTCCAGTTTTTACGTGTACCATCGGGCAAAAATATATTTTCCCTCTAGCGTCCACATAGGCATCAACTGAATACATTTCTCCTTCCATAAACTGCTCAACAAGAACTTTTGCCGGCTCATCTTTATAGGCTTGGTTTATTTTACTAACTCTACGAAATACTTTTTTGAGCGCAACTTCGAGCTCTTCGGTGTGATACACAAGGTTGACCAAAATACTTGCCGCAAGTCCTGTTGGTTTAATTACTAAAGGAAAACCCACTCTTTTTTCAATTTGAGCAATGCTTGCTTTTGTGGTGTCATTTACCACAAGGTGTTTTGGTGTTATTTCTGGAGCGTATGCGGCAAACCGGCGACGCATTTCTAGTTTATCTACTGACCACGTCAATGATTCACTTGTTGGGGTCTCAATATACGGCAGGTGGGGTACAATCTTTGCGAGATCGGGAATGCGTGATTCGGGGTGGCACGTTACTGCAATAATCTCGTCTTCATAGGGCTTGAGAGTCTGCGCAATAGATTTACGTGATTTAAAGTTTGTCTGCAGAATAATTTCAAACATAGAGAGCGAGTTTTTCCGCGTCTCAGTCAATGCGTCGGTTGAATTAAGTAGAATTGCATAACGAAACTTTTCGCCTTTTCTTTTTTTAATTTCCGGTATGCGTTTCTTTGCAGAACCTGACGTACCGATAAAGAGGATAATATTTTTTTGGTTTTCTTTTTTAGGCATGGCTCTATGAACGAGTGAGCACAAAATAAATTAAAAATGCTCAATACCTCCTTTTGGAATTAAGCATCTTAAATGGTATGTGGGAAAGTGAATAGTGTCAATTTAAGAAAGGCGATAAACACTTGACAATAAAATACTCTTGTTGGCTACGGTGCTTTCATAATAAGGTTCTTGTTGTTCTCTACGTGGTAAACTTAAGGGCAAGATTTCTTATTACATATACACACACCTATGGCACACATTCTTTTTGATATTGGGGGGACAAAAATGAGAGTAGCGCGCAAAATGAGCGAGACAGAATTTTCAGAACCTCTAAAGGTAGAAACACCCGTGGGTGGCACCGAGGGTATTCGTCTGTTATTCGAATTAGCTCAAAAGGTTGCGGGCGAAGAAGTCGTAGAGGGGGTGTATGGTGGAGTAGCTGCGGTACTAAAAGATCAACGTATTGTTAATTCATCAAACCTGAAAGGATGGATAGGTACTGATTTTAAGAGTATTGCAGAGGAAAGGGGGTGTTTGGTACACGTCAAAAACGACGCTTCAGTTGTTGGGCTTGGCGAGGCGGTTTTTGGTGCAGGAAAAGATAAGCGAATTGTTGTGTATATAACAGTAAGTACAGGTGTCGGTGGTGCACGAATTATTGCTGGAAGAATTGATGAAAGTGCTTACGGGTTTGAGCCTGGTCATCAGATTCTTTCGGTTTCAAACAAGCAAACACTTGAAGAGATGGTGTCAGGCAGAGCTTTTGAAGAGCGATACCACAAAAAGCCACATGAGGTTACTGAGATAGAGGTGTGGGAAAATGCGGCGCGAGTGCTTGCTGTGGGTCTTCATAACGTCGTTGTTCATTGGTCACCAGATGTTGTTGTCCTTGGCGGACCAATGATAATCGGAGAGCCATCAATTTCTCTTGATTTAGTGCGAAAACATTTTTTAGAGATACCAAGTATCTTTACAGAGCTTCCTGAAATACGGCAGGCTGAACTTGTAGACAACGGGGGATTGTTTGGAGCACTTGTTTTGTCTGGATCGTAATAAAAAGCGCCAGGTCACTGTGTGACTGGCGCTTACTTGACTAGTTGGTACAGATGGGAGCATGCGCCTTAAGATCCTCATAGGCCCTTAGCATGTTCTGGTAATCCATAAAACCTTTCTCCATCCACAGTTTCCGTGGGGTCTCAAACCGCTTGCCGATTTCAAGTCCATCAACGTACGTGTCACTCAGAAAGAACGCTTTGAATGGTAAAAGGGGAGCAAAGTCTAACTCGACAATGTACCATCCGGAGTACACCGCACCATACAGTAATACGGTCTCGGTAAACCCAATAATTGGATCAGTAAGGTCCTGAAAGTGGACTGACTGTTCGTTTTGGGGTAAGCATGAAAGGTACTCCTGGGTAAAACCGACGGAAATAGATGTGAAAGCAATCAGTAGTAACGCGTATTTCACCACACACCTCACCTCTTTCCTCTAAATAAAGCTAACCACACATTTTCTTTTTGTCAACTGCTACTGCCTTGCCATTTCTCAAAAGCTTTGTATACTGATGTCAAGTAAGTTTCTTGAGTGTTTGGTTTCCTTGAAATCTCCTCTAGAAGTGAGTCGACTTACGTAAGAGTTAATTTTCTTAGGAACAAATGGGTAACAAACTATATGTGGGCGGAATTC
>JBBDJZ010000048.1:0-3501 GCA_040879625.1 Minisyncoccota bacterium
GCCTTCGCCTTGGATGCCGTATAATTTCAGACTATCAAAAACTTTTTGTTCTGAGACGAATAAGAGTGTGTAATCTTGGCCGGACGGTGGGCAATGTGAGTAGTCACCTTTCTTGTACATATAACAATATGGCCATGGATTACTAGGATACAACGGATCATGTGCGGTTGCTGAAACATAAGGATCTATAACGTCTTTGATAAACAGCTCCCAATTATTCGAGCCCCCGCAATCTCCTACAAAAACTGAAGGAGAGTTTACGTACAATTGTTCGTCCGGGTATTCACCGTGGTCATTGTGATACAGTTCCAGCGCAGTTTGTATTTGTCGTATTTCTACCAAGCGGGCCGTGTCTCGAGATATGGCTCGTGCATTGTTGAGACTTGCCAATACTACTGATGCCAGCACACCTATGATGGCCACGACGACCAAAAGCTCTATTAGTGTAAATCCCAGTTGACGACTATACATATAATTATTACATACGCTGATCAAAAGGAATCTTTTCTGGATCAACTGGCCGCGCCCCCTTTTTTATGTCTGTTAATAAAAAAATCGCTACCAGTATCATACCGATAGCAAGACTAAGCACCACCCAGCTTGCCTGTTGCTTGTTTTTTATTATTCCGCCAGAGTATCTTAGTAAAAAATCAACAAACCGCATGATGATGTCTTGTGTATATAAGGATGCGCCACGAAACTAGATTCGAAACTAGATTAGCTTTCATTTAGCATGGCTACATCTCCCACTGTTATTGTACTAGGCTCGAAACGGTGTTGTCAAAGTCACAGCGCCGTGTCGGGGCATGTCGTTTATAGCTCGAGGCCTTGCCTAGCGAAGTGTGTGTCGGTGGAGCGGTCGTTTCTGCGTCTCCTCGGTAAGCGTAAACATTATCAGCAGACATAGCTGCTATTCCTAGTTCCCGCTAGGCCTTGCCTAGCGAAACGTCAACAATTGTTTAAAGTTAACAAAAAACAACTATTTTTTATATAATAAGCTAATGAATGACATATTGGTTGAACAAAAAGAGGAAAAGGACACGGGTTGGGTTTTCAGTGTAGACGTAGACGGAAGGACTCATACTGTAACTGTGCCGAAGGAGTATTACAAAAAGTTAACCGAAGGCAAGGAAACGCCAGAAAGTTTGGTTAATAGATCGTTTGAATTTCTATTAGCACGTGAGCCCAAAAAATCAATTTTAAAAGAATTTGAACTCCCTGTAATACAACATTATTTTCCAGAATACGAAACGGAGACAGCTCTAGTTTGAATTAAGTCTGCAAAAGTGAGTAGGTAAAACAACAATGACCACACACCGTGCGGCCATTATTGAAAAGTCGCCGAATTACTTCTTTTGTTTTTTCTGCTGTTTTAGTAAAAACTACTCAATACAACAATCTATCGCCTTTTTTACGAGCGCCCCTAATTTTCCCATAAATCCTTTCTTTTCCTCGTCTTGCTTGTTGAGCGCGTTTTCATCAATTTTTTTGATATCTCCAACGTTGAGAAGTTTCATGTTCAATCCCCAAAAGAGTGAGTAGAGGTTGTACGCTTTATCAAATAATTCGTAGGCATCCTTCTCCCTTCCCATCCCAAGTTGTTTTGTTCCTACTTCCATCAAGCGATAGCTTGCTGCAAGGAGGTGCTTTGAAATACACCACACCTCCCCTTCATACTCTTTGATTATCTTTTTCAGCAACTCTTTTCTCATTTCGCGCACATCCTTGATCATGTCGTAGTACTCTGTTTTCCCTAGTTTGGCGCCAGTAAAAAAGAAGTGTTCTTCGATGCTTACGAGATTCATAATGGCAATAGAGAGGTCTTGGTCAGACGATAGGTCCATCTTGTCCTGCTTTTTCATTTGATCAACCTTGGCAATAAAATCATTCAGTGTACTTATTGGGTTTTTTGTTTCCATAGATGATTAGGTTACAGAGTTAAAAAATAGAATAGTATGCTCAGCACGGCAAGTGGTGCGATTGGCATTACTACTTTTTGAAATGGGAAATATGCATGTCCATTGTTTTTTTCTTTTATGTAGTAGTACCAACTAGCACCAAACCAAAAGGCAATACTTCCTGTTATGATTCCAAGTAGAAGTTTATCAAGTCCAAGCCCGACAACGTTTGCTGGGTTGCCAATAAGACCAGTGAAAAAGAGCGGAACGACAATGAGAGCATAGTACGCAACCGCGTTGACTATCATCCTGCCTTTAAAACGAACATTCCTTCTTTCAAGCCAGTTCTCTGTCCAGATAATCATAGAGACGGTTAAGCCGCCAATCCAGAGTCCTGCAATTACGTCATCAATTCCAAGCCACTGTGAAAATCCAACTCCTGCCCCAACAGCAATTGTGCACAGTGGGCAGACGGC
Organism: Minisyncoccota bacterium; assembly: GCA_040879625.1. GTDB lineage: Bacteria > Patescibacteriota > Minisyncoccia > Phycocordibacterales > JAXHMZ01 > JAXHMZ01. The sequence goes on from JBBDJZ010000048.1 coordinate 2,375, forward strand.
AAACGTTTTTTCAACAAAAGCGAAGAAGAAAGCACCCATTCCGAATAGTAAGAATATGTATTTACTCATTTTCTATGTCTATTATCTTCTGATCAAAGAAACTCACAATATCTGGCATTCCTACATAGCAGTTCTCTCCGTCCCATAAAAACGGCACTCCTATTGTAGACAATCCACAAACCGAAGCGACAGCACTGAGTTCGTTTGAATTGTCTTTATTGTAATACACTTCTTTTCGTTCAAACGAAACCTGCTCTTCGATGCCTTGCTCTTCGATGTAGGCATCAACCTGCTCACAGAATGGGCAACCGATTCCATAGAATAAAACGATACCACTTGGGATACTTGCTACGTTTGTGGAAGCACTTACGTTCTCACCATTCATTGCTGGTTTAGTGAGAGCGAAAGAAGCAAGGATAACAACAGCGAGAAATAATAATGATGGAATAAGTATTTTTTTCTTCATAAAAATGTATTAGCAACTATTGCAATGAGGAAGAACTGTTATTTTAATGTTCGTTCATCAATGGCTATTGATATAATAACCGATGGAGAGGAAATCGCAAGAATTTACTGAATAAACACCCTTAGATAGTATTAGTATCAGAGTGATATGATATGACGATGAAACCCAAAAAGATAAGGAAAGTCACGGTTAACGACAAAATGCAAAAGGGATATACGTATGAGCTCACTGAGCCCGCAGGAGAAAACTTTGATCCACACTTTAACCCCGACCTTACCCCGCAAGAGATGCTTGAGCTTGGAGTTTTTGGCGGTATGTATATGCATGACTGCGTTAAAGAATTTCCAAAAGAGTGGTTTGCTCATGCGAAATTTCAACAGAAAGATTCAAATGAGCGAGATCCGGAACTCAACTACTTTGGGGTTAATGCAAGCCAACCACTTTCTGTGTGGAAAGAAAAGGGCTGGATATACGCAGAAGACCCCCGTGGCTGGTTTCAGTGGTACTGCCGCTACTATATGGGAAGGCGCTGTCCTGATGATGAGCGTCAGATTAAGCGATGGAAAGCGATACAGAGGCACATCTATCAGATAAAGTATAACTGTAAACCAGGTGACGAGGCCTGTCGCCCGGTACAGAGACAAGCCCTTCTTCATTGGGC
>JBBDJZ010000048.1:3601-12265 GCA_040879625.1 Minisyncoccota bacterium
TGTGCTAGGATGTGTTGAATATGAAAAAGGAAAAAGATCTAGAGACACCCTACGATGTTGTCGTTATCGGTGGCGGGTCTGCTGGTATGATGGCTGCGGGCCGCGCAGCAGAACGTGGTTTACGTGTCCTTCTTCTTGAAAAAAATGAAAGTCTTGGCAAAAAACTTCTTATTACTGGTGGTGGACGCTGTAACGTAACAAACGCTGAATTCGATGTTCGAACACTCCTCAGCAATTTCAAAGAAAGTGAACAGTTTCTTTTTTCAGCTTTTGCACAACATGGAGTAAAAGATACTCTCCATTTCTTTAATTCGAGAGGAATGGAAACAAAGATGGAAAATAATAAACGGGTTTTTCCCGTCTCAGACTCAGCGCGTTCGGTGTGGGAGGTGTTAGTGCACTACATGGAACAAGGTGGTGTTGTTGTTAAAACGAATCAAGAGGTGGCACGTATTTCTGCTGCTCTGAATAGAGTCACAGGCATTGTTCTTCAGGGTGGACGCGTTCTTACCGCTAGCTCTTATATACTTGCAACTGGAGGAAAGTCTCGTCCAGAGACAGGCTCAACCGGCGACGGTTTTATGTGGCTTACGTCCCTTGGGCATAGCGTGGTGGAGCCGGATGCATCCCTCGTGCCCGTTGCGCTTTCTGAGGAGTGGATTAGTCGTCTTGCAGGAATATCCCTCTCTCCTGTTAAGCTCGGTGTGTATCAGAATAACGAAAAAGAGCTTGTTCAAACCGGCAAGCTCTTGTTTACGCATATTGGAATAAGCGGCCCCATGGTTCTGAATATGAGCAAATCCATAGGTGAACTTCTTGAGTACGGTTCCGTCACGATAAAGCTCGACCTATTTCCAACGCACGACGAAGCCTCGCTTGACCTTCTTCTCGTACAGCTTCTCCAGCGTGAGAGCAACAAGCAACTTAAAAATGCGCTGTCGTCCATCTTACCAAAGGCGCTCATTTCGGTCATCGTTGCTGAATTTAAAATACCAGGAGATGAGCTCTCTCATAGTGTTACTAAGGAAACTCGAAGGAAACTCGTGCGACTCCTTAAGGGTCTGCCACTTACGGTAAAAAACCTCTTGGGCACCGATAAGGCCATTGTCACCTCGGGCGGAGTTGAGCTTAAGGAAGTACATTTTAAAACAATGCAGTCGCGACTGTACCACAATTTGTATCTCGTAGGCGACGTCTTACATATTGATCGTCCTTCAGGTGGATACAGTTTGCAGCTTTGTTGGACAACTGGTTTTGTTGCTGGAAATTCAGTTCCCCTTATAACCCCTGCCTAGCTGAAAGGTAAAGTGACTGTGCTATGGTTGCAATATTACCCATTTCATCAGTGCTAATGACGGCAATTTTTACTCCTTGTTCCGAACTAATAAGACCGTCAACACTTTCTTCTAATAGCTTGTTTTTCTCTTCATCTATCACTATTCCAAGATATTCCAGGTTTCCAAAGAAAAGCTGTCGTGCTGGTGCGTTTCTTTCATTGGTTGTAGCCGTGAGTATTAATGAATCGAGACCTCCAAGAATTGCAACGTACGAACCTATAAATTTTTTAATGCTATGTTGCAAAATATGAATAGCAAGCAGGGCTTTCTCGTCACCCAATTCATACAGATGAAGAAGATCTCTCATGTCGCCAACTCCTCCAGTTAGGGCCTTATACCCAGCTTGAGTACTTACGTACAACCGTGCTTCTTCCGGAGAAAGATTTTTTCTTTGCATCAGAGTGAGTAGTGCTTCAGCGTCCATATCCCCCACTCGAGCGCTCATTGGTAAACCACTTGCTGGTGCAAAACCCATAGATGTCTCGATACTTTTCCCGTCCAGGACAGCGGTTATGCTCATTCCACCACCAAGGTGGCACACAATAGTACGCCGCGACTCACCCAAAAGTGTTTCTGCTTTTTTTAGTACTGATTCTACTGACAGTCCGTGATACCCAAAGCGCCACACATCATAGTCTTCAGCGTCCTGTGGATTAATAGCATAGGTCCGGGCTTCGGGTGGTAGCGTTTTATGAAATTCACTGTCTGAAATACCGAATACAGGTGTCTCAGGAAGCAGTTCTTGAACTTTTTCTATTTCTTGAAGTGTCGAGGTGATATGTAGTGGAGCATAGGGACATGCGTCTCGTAATGCATTCACGTATCCATCATCTATGAGCCGGTGTTCCATAAAGAAGGATCCAGATGCGACAATTCGTACACCCACAACAGAGATCTGTTCATGCTCTTTTATTAAGCCGAGGTCACGACACCAAAAAAGCATTTTTTCAAGAGAAGAAAAATACTCCTCTTCGGAAATTTGCTCGTGCTGTAGTGCGCTCTCGTGAGTGAGAGTAGACTCAAATCCTTCATGTGTCTTCTCAAAGCGAGCAGAAAGAAGCGCTACACCATCCTCATAGAGTGAGTATTTCTTCGATGCGCTTCCAGGGTTTATTACCAGTTGCATGCCCATTTCCAGTCTTCTATTTCTTTCGGATCCGTACCGTACTCTTTAATGTAGACGCGATGCTTATCAAGCTTGTCTTCATATTTCTTAATCAATTCATCTTTCTTTTCACCAGATATGAGGCCTTCTGTTTCTGCAACTTTAAACGCTTCGATTGCTAAACTGTACCTGTCAGTACGATTACGTACCTGCATGTCAAAAGGAGTCGTGGTCGAACCCTGTTCTTCGTACCCTCGAATGATAAAACGTTCAGCATCATAGTTGTAGTCAAAAAGCACTTGTTTCATTGTTTGAGGATATCCGTGGAAGTTGATAAGAACTTTTTTGTTTGAGGTAAAGTACCTGTCAAGGTTATCTTTAAGAACATTACACTGTGAGTGACCAACACCCAGAGCGGAAAGTGCTGTGATATTTACAAATCTTAAGCGCATCTCACCGAGCTCTTGCTTAACGAGATACACCGCTGCAAGTGTCTCGTTCGTTAAGTAATCACCAACTGCTGAAAACACCATGTGCGGATCCTCCTCACTCATAAGTTCCCATGTTGAAAGTCCAGACTCAAGATCTTTTGTTGCCTCTTCGAGACTTCGCCATACAGGCATTGGTCTCTTGCCGACAACAATGACGTTGATTTCATTTTTTGAAGACATCACTCGGTTAGCAACAGCGAGCGATGTGTTTGCATCTGCTGGAAAATACACATTAACAAAACAACCTTGTCGTTGGAGCATTCCATCTATGAAGCCAGGGTTTTGGTGTGAGAAGCCGTTATGCTCTTGGCGCCAGCCCGATGAAGTAAGTATGTAGTTAAGCGAACCTACGTCGCCGCGCCACGAAACCTCTCTTGCGACTGAGAGGAACTTTGCATACTGGTCAGCCATGCTCGCAACGACCTGAACAAAAGCTTCATACGAAGCAAAGATTGTGTGTCTGCCGGTAAGAATATATCCCTGCGCAAGACCTTGGAGGCTTTGCTCACTGAGTACTTCGAGCACCCGACCGTCGTACGCAAGGTTTTTATCCCACTCACGATGTGGCCATACAAACGCACGGTCAGTCACTTCAAAGACCGCATCAAGTTTGTTTGAGTATGTTTCGTCAGGTGACATGAGCCGGAAATTTCTTTCTTCTTTGTTCAAATCGATGACATCTCGCAAATACCTTCCTATTGTCTCCATGCTACTGTGCTCGTTGTCGCAAATTTTTCCAGATGCGTGCTCAAAACTTTCTTGCTCGGGTAATACGAGCGGCTTAAAATAGGGTTCTCCCCCAAATGTATGAGGATTATCACCCATGCGCTTTTCGTTACGTGGAATAAGCCCTTGAATCTCTTCGTCAAACGATTCTCCGGTGAAAAGCTCAGTAAAGCGGTACGATTCAAGCCAGTTTTTCAAGGACTCAAATTCTTCATCATCTGTTCGTGCGTTTACCGCTATGACTTGATGAGAAAGGTGGTTGCCTTCTATTTTCTCCCCATGAAGCTCGGGGATGCTGTGCCATCCTTTTGGTGTTCGTAGAATAATCATTGGGGAGCGTGGCAACTCGTCTCTATTCCCTTCTCGCGCTCGAGCTTGTGTAGATCTGATGGTATTAATACTTATATCTACTACTTCAATCATTCGGTCGTGAACATCGCCTTCCGAATCTGCATCAACAATATGAGGTTCATATCCGTATCCTCTAAAAAGATTGAGAAGTTCCTCGTCACTCATTCGTCCAAAAAAAGTAGGTCCAGAAATTTTATACCCATTCAGATGAAGTACTGGCAACACGGCGCCGTTGGTTGCTGGATCAATGAGTTTGTTCAGATGCCATGCTGTTGCAGTAGCACCAGTTTCCGCTTCTCCGTCTCCAACCATGCACGCAACGATGAGGTTGGGGTTATCAAGTGCAGCACCATACGAGGTAGAAAGAGAATATCCAAGCTCGCCTCCTTCGAGAATAACTCCAGGTGCGGTTGGATTGCTGTGACTTGGAAATCCATAGGGCCAACTAAACTGTTTACAGAGGTACTCTATTCCCTTCTTATCTTGAGTAACTTCAGGATAGTATTTACTGAGCGTACCTTCTATAAAAAGATTTGCTTGAATTGCGGGGAATCCGTGACCAGGACCAAGAACAAAGATCATATTTAAATCATGTTCTTTAATCGCTCGATTCAAGTGCCCGTAGAGAAAGTTAATACCCGGACATGTTCCCCAATGACCAAGCAGTCTCTCTTTTATATGCTCTCGCTCGAGCGGTTCTTCGAGCGAACTGTTTTGTTTAAGATAAATTTGAGCTGCTGATAAATAATCTGCCGCACGAATGTACTTCTGTAAGCTTTCTTTTCTACTCATTGCTCTATTGTATCAGCTGAAAAAGGTTGCCTACAATAGTTGTGCACATTTACACATCAGGTCTCTGCGGTGCTCGAGTTAGGTCACATTGCCTAATTTTTTATATCCGTCACATCGGTTTCAATCATGATATACTTGTTACGGAAATTTGTTACGCAGTGTACGCAACTTAAGGAGGTTTCAGTGAGCATGCAAAGCGTACTAGTTGCTGACGCTCTTATACATAGGCGCGTTGTGAAGGGGGAGGTAATCGAGGGAGAAAAACTCCACAGTTGTACAAAAGAGGAAGGATTTCAAATCGAAGGTTTTCTTGCTCTGTGGAAGTCCGACACGGTGCTTAGTGTCGCCCTTTATTTGGGCGATCTCGAGACTACACACATCCACATGCTCGTTGACTGTGGGCGAATTCGGCAAGAACAGCTTCAGGACGCCTTCGAGGGGTTTCTTAGGTGTTGGTCTACCTTAGAAAAAGACCTGAAAAACTGGGAGTTTTGGTTGCCTGTTCGCACAAGAATACAGGAACTCCTGCTACTTAAGGATTGCGATTGGGGCTGGTACCTCTTTCCAAGACTTCTGGAATTACTTCTTTGCTATGAGGGCGAATGTCAGCCGGGAATTTTCGATTCCGGCCCCTTTGCCACGATAGGAATATGAGCTAGTTCCACACACAGAGCGAGAAATTTTCTCGCTCTTTTAATATAAAAGCGACGCATGTATTGCGTCGCTGTGTTGTCTGTGAGAGCTTTTGTTTATTATGGTAATTGCTTCTCTTCTATGATGTGCTTAGTGATTGGCATGAGCCATGTAAGCAGAGCTTCTCTTGTATAGCTTTGCGGATTTGACGGTATCACACCTCCAAAGACATCGAGAGTACCGTATCGTATTGAGCTAACAAGGTACTCAACATGAACTAAGGGTTCACTCTTTTCTTTTTCCGACTTAATTTCACGAAGAAGTCTCTCCATTTGTTTGTAGAGACTGTTAAGCGTTTCCCTTGGCGGTGTTGTTGAAAGTGCAAGTTCAATAATGCAAAAACGATGAATCGCATCGTAGAGCTCGGTAACAATGTCTCGGTTGTACAATTCGTCCATGAGAAAACGAACGACGATTACGTTATCCATTATAATATCCGCATCAACGCTTTCTGGATGCGTCAAGGAGTAACGTTTGTTAAGTTCTCTGATTTGCAAAACGAGCTGTTTTCCCGACTCATCATCTCGTGGGTTCATGCTGCGCTTTACCCCAGAGCCGAGTCTTGTAAAGCGAACAGCTCCTTTGACGAGGCAGTACACAGAAATGCATTGTTTTCCTGATACTTCTTCAGGATGGTAGCTTCCGGTTAGTGCAAACGTAGTCATCTGTGAACCCCCTCTGCTTTAGATTCATGCTTCTTCTCTAGTTGTACGTTTTTTTACCTAAAGTTGCAATGTGCAACGTTGCTTGCATTTAACCTCAAAAGCTATACGATTTTGAAGGAGGTGTGATATGAGCACAAGTGTCATTACTCCTCAGATTCAAATTGACGCATTTGACGAGTACGTACATACAGGCGGATTGCTCTCAAGAGAGGAGTTTCAAGGCAGCCTTAGCGCTATTAAAAGCCCTCACGGTCTGAGGAACCGTCATCCGACACCGTTGCAGGCACAGTTGCTGTTAAAGAGGCTTGCACTTGTCTGTCGACTCGGCTCATTCGAACTTGCGGCGTCTGTCGAACGTTTATACATCGTTCTTCGAAGCAAGTACACCCTTCCTTGCTCCACGCTTAGAGATGAACCCCTTTTTTCTCAAGCCCTTCTCATGCTTCGTTGTTATGAAGCAGCAACCTTGTTTGAGGGGAAAAACTCTTTGCCACAAAAATAGAACAACACCCCCGTATCTTTCGAGATGCGGGGGTTAACTATTCATATTTTCTCAGCTAAGCGATAGGTAGAACAAAAAGCCGTATGGTATAAAAAATACTCCCACGGTACGGTGGGTGCATTTTTTATATAAATTTGCTTTATCCTCTGACTGCTTTTACGGCAAAGATAAGAACAACTGCACCAAGGAGCGCAACCAAGAAGCTGTAGATGTTAAATCCTGTAGTGCCGGATTCACCAAGGATGCTCATGATCCATCCCCCAACAACAGCACCAACGACACCCACAATAATATTCAAGAGCGGACCCTGCTGGCTGTCTGTTTTCATAATCAGTGAGGCGACCCAACCAACTAATGCACCAAATATAATCCAAAGAATGATTCCCATAATGTTCAGTAATTAATGAATAATAAAGTATTGGCATGTCTGCTTATCACATCTGATCTCTCAGATTTGAGGCAGCTTCTTTTTCTGTGACTCGCCTACTTCCAGCAAGTAATCTAATGGCGAGTAATGCAATAATCCAGTATACGACAATTGCAAGGAGTGTTCCCCATTCAGCTAGTGCACCATCTAGATTTGTGTTGCCAAATACTCGTGTAAACGGTGCAACAAAAATTTCTGTAGCAGTATAGATGAAGCTGGTAAAGCCAGCTTCAGGGTTTGCTCCTAACAACTTCAAGAAGAATCGTATAGACAAGAGTGTTTCGAGCACTGCAAGCACGTACCAGATTATCTGTGTTCCTCGATAGAGAGGTTTTGTGCTTGGGTATGTGTGTATTTGTTCCATTGATTTGCTTGTTACTAAGAATCAGTCATCACCAATTCTTAGTCTTTTTTAGTCTAGTAATCTTTATAATCTGAGAAACCTCGACTGGTTTTTGTTCAGAGTTTTCAGTTTTTTATTTTTTCTGAGAAACGGTGTCTGCACGGTTTACGTTTGCTTCTCTAAGAAGGTGACGTTTATGAAACAAAATAATTACACGCATTTTTGTAGTTAGTGTATAACCAAGTCCCCGCTCCTCTTTCTCTGGTTTTTAATCTATCAAAAAAGAGGCGAAGAGATTCCTGTGGGGTCAACATCTCGCATGGACACAGAGTACGCACTCCAGATTACAACAAAAAAACGTTCTTTATGAAGGGATGCACAAACTCGTACTACGAGGTACTATGAGTTTTTTCTTGCACTCTTGTTATAAATTGGTACTCTTTCACTAGAAAAGGAGGCTTACATGCAAAGATTCGTTTCGATTGTACTTGCAATGACTCTTTCGGTAAGTCTTGCGAGTGAGTGTGTCACTTTTGGGTTCATTTATCCCGTTTCGTTCGGGCTTTCACAAACCGTTGCCACTGATTTTGTACGGTTTACGACAAATAGAGAGGAGGTGTGGAACTCCGCTGAAGCATACATTTCTAGCAAGGGGTGGAATGGGGCAGTCGAGACCTGGAGAACTCAAAATGAGCAATCTGATGCTGTCCTTAATCAGATTGCCATCATCGATCTTTACTTTCGCTCGGCGCTCCTCGATTGTCACGGAGTACTCATACGCGGTGATCGATACTTTCCACCGTGGCATCAAGTACTTCTTTATAGAATAATGCTTCGTGATGCGTGCGCGTGTTTCGATGAGCTGACACATTACTTGTTTGTAGCCCAATGACAAGAGCCTAGCTCTTGTCATTTTCTATTAACAGTTTTGTCTTTGTGTGAGTAGATTCTGCGTATGGTAAAATAGTCGACATGAGCATACATAAAACAATTGGAATTCTTCTTATACTGTTCGGAATCGTGGGTCTTGGTACCTGGTTCGCGTTTTCATCTGCTCGAACACAAGCTGTTCCAAGCGGTGAAATGAATGACAATAGAGCAAGCCTACCAAACGAAATTTCCGTTCCTAATACACAAATAAACACCATGAATACAAACGAAACACCAGCTACTGAGAATCAAGTGATTACACTGCAGACATCAAAAGGTGAAATTACAGTTGAGCTTTTTCT
>JBBDJZ010000049.1:0-11396 GCA_040879625.1 Minisyncoccota bacterium
ACTCTTCATCAACGGTATCAACGACTCCCTCAAGTTCCTTAAAGGGACCATCAACAATTTTAATGGTATCTCCTTTTAGAAGATCGATGGCGTGTTTTGCGGTATCGCGATTCATCCGCTCAAAAAGAGAGTCTACTTCTGCTTTTTCAAGAGGTACCGGCTGGACACCAGAACCAACGAATCCAGTAACTCGTGGCGTGTTTCGTACTACGTACCAGGAGTCATCGGTCACAATCATGTCAACCAGAATATACCCCGGATAGATTCGCTCTTCCTCTTCAACTCGCTTCCCCCGCTTTATTTTAATTTTCTTTTCAGTAGGAATAACGACATTGAAAATCCTATCCCCCATTCCGAGTGAGTCAATACGCTGTTTAAGATTTCGCTCAACAGCTTTCTCATAGCCCGCATATGTGTGAATCGCATACCAATTACGTTCACTGTTCATTTGTTGTTTAGCCATACTCGATTATATCGTTTTAACCACTTCAGTAAGGAGAACGTCAAAGAGCCCAAGCGTGCCGGCTACGAGCAATGCTATCGCAATAACCACAATCGTGTACGACATAACATCGCGTCTACTTGGCCAATTAATGTGCTTTGATTCACTCTGCACACCCCGTAAGTATGTTGTAAGTTTGTTCATAATTTTCTATAGATAAGCGCGCTCCCTAACAAAAAACCCCCACGGGGTCTTTGATAACACCTATCATACTTTACTCTTTACCGAGTGTCAATGCACCTCTTAGAACAGAAAGTAAGCCCTGTTTATCTAATTCGATACATTACTTCGACATTTACTACAATACGGTTCTCACCCATCGGAATCTCTGGTGTTATTACCATATCTCCTCCCATACCGCTCTGCATTTGACTCATCGCACGTTCATCTTTTGCCATATATGGGTACGGCATTACTCCACTCTCATAAAATCCGACAACTCGTCCCAGTGAGATACCGAGACTGCTGGCGAGTTCTTCTGCTTTTTCTTTCGCATCGGCAATCGCAAGGGCGCGCGCTTCTGCGTACAATTCATCTTCATCATCAATGGTGAAGGAAATGCCAGAAAGATTGCGTACACCCATATCACCTACCGTACTGAGAAGTTCTCCTGTGGTACTCGTTTCTCTAACCTTTACCTCGGCAGCTTGGGTAACTATGTATCCTACGATTTCGCGTTCAACAAGCGGAACCCAGTTTACGTTGGGAGCCTGAGGAGCGTACTGTGGTTCAATCATATAGTTAACTGTTTTAACGTCACGATCCTCCACACCTTCATCCTCCAGATATGCAAGAATTTCATTCCATTTTATCGTTGCCGCCTCTTCTGCTTCTCCTACCGTATCCCCACTCTCCACGACTGAAAAGGAAAAGTTTGCAATATCAGCTGTTGCAAAAACTTCGCCCTCACCAGAAACGCTAATTGAATTATTTTCAGAAAATGAATCTGCTCCAATATACCGAAAGGCTTTGATTTCATTAACGGTTTTTACTCCAACAAAAGCAACAAGAACAAGAACCAATACACCCAACCAACTCACAAGCTTCTTATAGTCGACACCTGACATAGTATTTATATTGTTTTGTTAACACACTGGAAATAATTCGCACCTTCCCTAGAGTTCTATTTCACTCGGCAATTCAGGGAGAACCCCCTCAAGAATTACCTCGTCCTCGACATCCTGCTCGGAATCCTCTGCGTCAGCGTTTCTATTCTCTCCCTTGCTCGGCTCCCGAGAGGCATCCAATTCTTCCTCACTACTTTTCCTAACTCCTCGAACCTCCTCATCAAGAAGGATGCTCGAATCTTCTATACTTTCTTTATTTTCAAGCCTTTTGAGAATCGAAGAGATAAAGAGCTCAGAAGGTCTACTCGTTCCCATTCGGAGTAATGGACGAACGTTCTCGACAATGCCGAGTGACTCTAAAAAGAGTGAGCGCGCACCGCTTTCATCCTGAGATTCCTCAGCAGAAACCGCGTCCTCATACAAAAGTCGCGCTTCCTCGAGCCTTAGAAGGAACGCGGCCCGAAGGCGCTCGTCAAGTCGACGAGCATTCTCAACCTCTCCTTTTGTTTCTGATATTCGAACAGAGGCGTACAGCCTAAGCGTCTCAAGATCGAGAGCTGATCCAGCATCAAGCGTTTCGCTTTCACTCTTTTCGTTAGTATCGACTGTCATCATTTGCACCTCAGATGACTGGAGTGTTCGTAGAGTATCACTCGACTCTTCAGTCAAAGCTCTGTCGACACCCTCCTCTTCAGTGAGAAGTGACATCGTACTCATCTGATCATCCTCACCCCCCTCACTTTCTAAAGCTAAAGAACTTCCTAGAGTGCCCGAGGCAAAGTGATTACTAGCCAAACTAAACTTACGTGCTATCTGAGTGAGAAATCTTCCAACGTGTTCACTGGTTTCTGACATGTTCACAAACACATCGTTATATACGTTAATGCTTGAGCGAGATGCTTTTTCAATCTCAAACGCAAGTAAGTGCTCGCCGTCCGCCCTAAGCGTCTCGAGCGACGCGTCTAGGTCTTCGAGGCTTGTTTGTAATTCTCGCGCGAGTTCTTCTATGCTCTTCTCACTCACATCCCCTCGTTCGAGAAGCTGGTGCGCCTCATTTAATCGGCGATTTACACGCCTCGCTTCGAAACGCGCCTTCCATTCAGCGTTAAAAGAAAAACTTTCGCGAATATTTTCACTTGCCGTTTTTACTCCGTAAAGTGGACCCCCTGGTAAAGCTGTCCCCGCAAGAGCAACGCCTCCCCATATAAAGAATACAAAAACAGCAAACGCCGGCATAAACCGATGAAAAGTAGCGCTTAGCGCTGAGTATGTTTCTTTTCTTGCTTTAATGACTCGCTCCTGTTCACCGAGCACCGGATGAAGTTCAACATAATGAGAAAGAAAAGAACTCATTCGGTCTTTTTCTTTCTCATTCATCGAAACACCCCTCAACAACTTGAGTTTCTCTGTGAGAACATTTTCTCTCTTTTTATTTGCTTTATTGTGTTTCATCTTCAACTTTTAGAATAATTCGCAATTTCTTAACAGCACGATTGAGTCTCACCGACACCACATTCTCCGTAAGAGAAAGTGATTCTGCAATATCCTTAGGGGGCAATCCCTCGACAAATCGCAAGAGTGCAACCTCACGATAGAGTTCGTCGAGTGTATACATTGCATCAATCGCCTCACGGGCATCAACTTCAAACTCGATGTCTTTGTGGCCGTCCATACGAACATCAAACCCACCCTCGCGAAGCGCATCGAGTGAAAACGTGCTTTTTTTACGATATTCATCAATAATAAGATTTCGAGCAATCTTGTATAAAAAGGCGCGTACATTATCAACTTCTTTGTCACCTGTACGTAAATAGTTCCAAAGTCGTACAAACGTTTCCTGTGCGAGATCAAACGCCTTTTCTTTATCTGAAATTTTAAAAAAACAGAAGCGAAAAATTGCGTCAGAATAAGCCTCATAGGCTTCATTAAAACTCTTTTCAATATCTTCAGCACGCTTCATGGGTTAAGACGGGTTACAAACAGTTTTCTTACTAACATAAGTATAGCTTCTTAAGAAGCCAAACAATAGCGTTCTCTAGAGTTATTCTCGGCCAACAAAATTGTGAGTAATAATATAGTATTCATTCACTTTTACAACCCCTACCCCCCCATGTGTGTAGTCTTCATAGAGAATATTTTCTCTATGCCCAGATGAGTTCATCCATCCATTTAGAGCTAAATCTACAATTTCGCCCTGAGTATAGGGTATCGTGCGAACAAAAGTGACATCTCGGACCTCTTGTGCCGAAGCAAGGAGTGCTTCGAGGGTCTTTTTATAGTTCTCTCTGTCACGAAATGAATTGATTTCATGAACGTCACGGGGTGGACACTCGGGAGTAGGTTCGTCAAATTCAAAGGTGTACGAGCGTGATTTGACTCCAGGAATCATTGCTATATTTTCTCCCACCGATCTAAAATCAATGAGCGCGCTTATTACTCTGTCGCGAACACCAAATCCCGACTCAAACCCTTCGTGACGAATTATCGGATACTGACACAATAAGTCTGGACTCGTAAGCTCTTTATTATCTCGAGATTGATCGAGAGAGTGGAAAAGCGCAACTCCCGCAAGATCGTCGTCCCAATCAAGCGCGTTGAGATTATTTTTTACTCTAATACGGTTAATGGCGATGTGAATATCACGCGCAATCGCGCTTGTTTGTATATCTTTCACGCCTTCTATCTCTCGTGCTGAGCGACTTGATTCTTCTAGCTGAACGGGAGAAAGAGTAAAGCCAGATGTCGAGACAACAAACGTAGATTTTTCTTGAAAAAGTTGATTCAAGGTCTTTCGTGTTTCCTCTCCAAAGTTACTTTCAATAATTTGGTATTCGTTTTTAAGTCGACCAATAGCACGGTCGGTCATTTCGCCATAGTACCCAGTGACCAACCCTTCGGGGTAAAACTGTGTATTTTTGCTTAAAAACGTTTGAAGTCTCGTAACGTCATCCCCTCTCGAACCAATGGAGAGATTACGCTCAAATCGAAAATTTCTATTTTCATTAAAAATTTTCTCATGAAGCTCTTCAGTTAGCTCAAGAACGATGCGCTGTAGCTTCTGAATGTGAGCAAGGAGCTCTTCGCGTGATGCTGCAACCGCAGATTGGGGTGCAAAAAAGAGTGCGACAATAAGGAATGTGAGGACAGATTGCTTCATGATATCGGTAGTATAGCGCATTTAACAAGTGAACAAAAGAAAACACCCCGGGCTCTGAAAGCACGAGGTGTTTTCTCATCAAAAGCGAGAGGTGCTTATTCAGCTGGAACATCGGCGCTTGGGATTTCTCCTTCAGCACCCACCCCACCATCAAGCTCGAGCTCAATATCTTCAACCTGTCCTTCTTCGTCTACAGCTGTGCCGTTGTCTCTGTTGAAATAGGCATAGATACCGTATCCTAGAAGTGCAACAAGGACTATGATAGCAACAGTTCCAAGCATTCCTGATTTGCCCTCATGGTCATTTTCTACGTTAACGTTCACTGACTCGTCTCCACCCATTGGAGTTTCCTCTTCAGTGTGGTTTTCATTCATTTCGTTCTGGTTTTGTTCGTCCATAATTCTTTCTTAAATCAATATTATAACTACACGATAAAAGCACTTGTTAAAGTATAGCCCTAAATGCCTATCTTTCAAACAGGTCTCGGGAGGAAAAGAAGCTGATTATCCATGTTACGGAAACGTCAAGTTTGTTTCTAAACCCAGGAATCTTTGATAAATAGGCACTCCTCCAGATACTCCATCCAAGAAATCCCTTAAACACGATACCAAAAAGGCTTCCTGCGCCCCTTCCTTTACCAAGTGAGAGAAGCATGCCGCGGACGCGAGGTACGTATGTCTTCAGCTCTCGACCGTGTGCATCTGCGTCTATATTCCAAGCAACAACAGGGCCTTGTTTTGAAGCTGTTTGCGCGAGCTTCGGTATGGCATTCTCTCCCTCTACAATACAGTCTCCAATCGCAAACTCTTTTTCCCTTCCCCGTATCCTAAGGGTAGTATCAACAACAATGTTTCCCCTTTCATCAGTGTACCCCGCTGGAACACAATCGGTCTGTGCCGTGACTCCCGCTGTCCACACTGTTACATCTCCACCAAGATGTTCCCCGGCGCTCGTCACGACGCCACCCAGCATAATCTCTGTCACCGTGGTCTCTAATCGAACATCGATTCCTTCCTTTTTCATCTCATTATACGCATACGTTTGTACTGATAGAGGAAATGTCGTGCAGAGAGAATTTCCTGCGTGAATGAGTCGAACCTTGTATTTTAATGAAGGTGAACGTCTTTTAATTGCTCGAAGAAACTCCTCAAGCTCAAAAGCAAGCTCTATACCTGTAGGTCCTCCCCCGACAATGTTTACCACAACGTCTCGCTCAATTCCCTGAGCAAGTGAAACTACCGTACGTTTTAGCAATACAGCATCTTCAATTGTTTTCAACTCAAGTGCATGCTCACTCCCCTTTGCGCCAAAAAAGTTTGTGCGCGCTCCAGTCGAAATAACAAGGTAATCATACGAGAGGCGCTCGTCATCGCTCGTTCGGACGAGACGCTCGTCAAAATCAACACCAACAATCGTTTCTCTAAAAAAGGTAAAGTTTTTGTTGTGAAAAAAATCAGAGTATTCAAAGGTTACGTCATTTGCATTTAGTGAACCAGTCGCCACCTCATGAAGAAGTGGGGTGAAAATAAAAAAGTTTGTTTTGCTTACGAGCGTGACGTTAAAGCCTTTCTTCAAAAGGGTTCGCGCTGCATAGACCCCGCCGAAACCTCCTCCAATAATAAGTACCTGTGCTTTCTTTACGGGACCTTCCGCGTGGCGCTCTCCGTGACTCATGCTGTGCTTTCTTTATCAATATCTTTCTTATAACGCTTTTCGTACATATCAAGAAGTGTCAGAAGAAACGACATGACCACAGGGCCGAACACAATACCCGAAATACCAAATAGTGAGATACCGCCAAGGGTTGAAACAACAAATAATGCTGGGTGCATCTGTACACCCTCACCAACAAGCGCTGGACGAATAACGTTTTCAGAAAGATTTATAAAGAGGGCAAATGCGACAAGAATAATCCCCTGCCAGAGTGGTGCCGTGATAAAAAGATAGATTGCGATAGGAATGAGTACAAATGAGGCACCAAGCGCAGGAATAATAGCCATAAACATTGTTAAAATGGAGAAAAAAACAATGGAAGGAAGCCCCACTATTGCGTATCCTATTCCTGCAATAAATCCCTGTACTGCCGCAACGAGAACCGATCCTTTGAGTGTTGCTCGTGAGGTTGAGGTAAAACGCCTATATAACTCACGCTCGTTTTCGTCTCCGAAAGGAACGAGTCGTTCAAGTTTCAAGAGGAGTGATTTACCATCGCGTAGGAAAAAGAAGAGTGTGTAGAGCAAAATAAATCCTTTTGCCAACACAGAGAACGTAACCATTGAGCTCTCTCGGACAAAGTTAAGAAGCGACGATCCTGTGCTCTTAAGTATGTTCTCAATCTCTGACTGTATATCGGTCCCTATAATATACTGACTGATAAACTGATTGTCTCTCAGTCTTTCAACAAACCCCGCCATCATGTCTATTGTCTCTGGGTTACGTAAATAATCGTAGAGGCTGACCAACTCTCGAATTAAGGAGGCAACGATGAGAGATACGGGAATCAGAACAATGAGGACGATGAGTGCGGTCGTCACCCCTGCGCCAGCGTTCTCATTTCCAAGCTTTGCGACAATTTTTCTGTATAGTGGATAAAAAAGACTTGCAAGAATTGCTGCCCAGAGTACTGGCGTCAAATAGGGTCCGACCATATAGACCGCAAGGATGAGGGCAAGTATAAGAAGCGTAAAAAAGGCTCGTGTTTGTATTTTTTGGAAACTGTGTGAAAAGAAGGAAATCATCGTTATATATGGTTATGCCTTTAGTGTACCCGCTCCAGTGTCATTTTGGAATACTCACGCACCCTACGGCACTACTCTCCGCCCTCGAGCGCGCGATGGGTTATCTTTTTATACGACTCAATCGCATCTTGATTAAAAGCGTTAATCTCAAAGAGGTGAGCAACGAACATAATTTCTATCATTTTCCATTGCAAGAACTCTCCAAGCTCAAACAAAGAGACTCGCTCTCCAGAAAAGAAGGTCTCTATAAAAGGCACGTGGGATTCGCGGTACGCACCCTTTGCTCCCGCGGTGAGTGCATCGAGTATGTCTTTGGAAGACTTGCCTACGAGATTCTTTTGTGACGAAGAGAACAAACCATCACTCGGAACCGTAAAAGTGTTTTGATCGGCTGTCGTGGTGACAAACGTTGCCGTCTTATCACGAGGGCCTCCGAGGGTAAGCTGAAACACAGAGTGAAGATCGCGAGAACCAATAGAAACAGTAGGAGTTATACCCACCCTCACTTCGTCACCATGGTTGTTTGTTGTTTTTCCAATACTTTCAGCAAGCAACTGGCGATACCACATACCAAGCTTTTCTAATGAGGGATCAAAAAAGAACGTGTCGTGAATGTTGTATCCTTCATTGTAGTAGTGAACAAGAAAAGCCGCTGAAAGTATTGCGGGACTTTCCTCACCGAGACAGGCTGTTCGTATTGCCACAGCACCACGATGGAGTTCTTCAATATCGAACCCGGCGCACGCCAGTGGAAAAAGCCCCACCGCGGAAAGGACCGAGTAACGCCCACCGACAGCAAAAGGAATTTCAAGCACACTCATATCGCGAGCCATGGCAGTCTTCCACAGTTCAGAGTCTTTGTTTGTAATGACCACAAACCGATTGCGCGCTCCCTCCTCTCCAAACCTCTCGCTCATACAGTGAGCAAGCATGTCAGCGTTTGCAATTGTCTCAATGGTCCCCCCCGATTTACTGATAACTGAAACAATAACCTCCTCTGGTGAAGACAGCTCTTTTAAAAGACCACGAATCGCCACAAGAGACTGCTCGTCAGTCGTTTCAAGAAAAAACATCTCTGCATGCTCTGTGTTTTTCTGCGCTCGATAGATGGCTTCTGTCCCAAGGTTTGAACCTCCAATTCCCACTACAATAACGAGCTTCACATGAGAGGCTTTTGTTTTTACCAGTTGAATAATACGACCACGAAGAGCATCGTCAGACGGTAAGCATAGAGAGCTTTCTGGCGAACCGTCCTCTCTTTGCTCAACGATTTTCTGCAGATATGCTCTGTATGAACTTAGTTTTTCCCGATAGCTCTGGTACTGCTCTGGAGTAATGCGTGTGTCATGAAAAGAAAATTTCATTGGTACGTTTCTTTTTACAGTCCCTGCTGATAATCACTTTCGTAATCTGTGGGGTTTTGCCTCCTGTCTTGAAGTGAGCTAATAACCTCCTTCAAGCTTGTGGGTGCAGGTGCGCCCTTCATAATGAACTCTCTGTCACTTCCCGCTGTTTGGACATGAATCTCTCCAAAGTTAAAGAACGTAGGGATGAGTCCACGTACGTTAGTGGTGATATCTTGCACTCGATCCATTCGGAAAATAGATACTTCTCTTTGAAAAAAACCTCGCTGTTCAATATCAAAGACACGCTTGTTTGTGACAACCCAAATATCGAGATAGTAGTCTGTCCAAATCACAAATCCCCATGTCCAAATAAAAAAGAGCCAGAGTAGAGAAAGAAAGAACATGAGCCCACCGTCAAACATTCGTGATAGATCTCCCGCGACGCTTTCTTCCGCATATCCCACAACAAACCGTACAGCAAAAAAAAGAAGGAGCGGAAGAAAGAGCATCATCACCAAGAATGCAAGCTGTGCAACAAGAATAAACCAATGCTTGCGGACCACAAGCTTTATTTCTTCATTTGCGTGGAGCTCAATCATAATTACAGAGTAAGAGAAAGAAGGGAAACAACGAGTAAAAGGATAAATATTCCGGACACTGAGAAGTAGAGCGTCATCGCCTTTTTCGCAACCTTTTTGTCGAATGTGTATTTATGCCAGTGATACAGAAGAACTGCGCTCATAATGGCAAACACCCCCAAAATAAGAGCAAATCCCAGCCATAGCGTTGCTGGTGTAACGAGTTCAAATGATGATTCCAAACCATTTTCTTGCATTATGCCAATAATATCACACGCCAAGGGCCGAGAATACTCCTCGGGAATCAAAGTTGGTATACTAAGAAGAATGAAGCACACACGAGCAACCCTTTTACTCCCAACGAAAAAGGAGGCGCGTATTGTGACGCCACTTTTTTCTTCGCGCGTTCAGGCTGGCTTTCCCTCCCCTGCAGAAGACTCAATAGAAAGCACTCTTGATTTAAATCGTTTTGTATTAAAAAATCCCGCAACTACTTTTTTTGTTAAAGCGGAAGGTGATTCAATGGAAGGAGCAGGAATTTTTTCTGGAGACATACTTGTTGTGGATCGCTCCCTCCAAGCGCGCAGTGGTAACGTTGTTATCGCTATCGTCTTTGAGGAGCTTACGGTGAAACGCCTTCTTATTAAGAGTGGGGTTTACTTTCTTGTTGCTGAAAACGAAGAATATGAGCCGCTGCAAATTACTGAGGAGATGGAATCAACAATCTGGGGTGTTGTTACTCATTCACTGAGAACGTTCTAACACGTACGAGTACTATGAAAAAAGAGACGTACATTGCCCTTATAGATTGCAACAACTTTTTTGTCTCATGCGAGAGAATTTTTCGTCCTGACTTACGCAAAAAACCAGTGACCGTTCTTTCAAATAACGACGGCTGTGTGGTTGCTCGTTCAAATGAGGTGAAGGCGCTCGGAATTCCTATGGGGGTTCCCTACTTTCAAGTTAAGGAAACCTTGGCACGCGAAGGAGTAACCGTCTTTTCTGGTAATTTCTCACTATATGGAGATATATCAAGGCGAATTATGGCACTTATTGAAAAGAGTGTTGATGAAATTGAAATATACTCAATTGATGAAGCGTTTGCAGAGCTTCACGCTGACGAAGCTCGCTCGTATGAGCAAGCTCGAGAGATTAAGAAAGCTATTGAAATGGGAACAGGAGTTCCCGTGTCTCTCGGCATAGCACACACAAAAACACTTGCAAAACTTGCGGGAGAATATGCAAAAAAGAATCCAGTGAACAAAGGAATCTATGTCATTAACGAATTGAACCGAGAGACTCATCTAAAAGAAAATGACATAAGTGAAATCTGGGGTATCGGAGGACAAACAAGTATAAAACTACGAACATACGGAATTACAACAGCAGATGGTCTTGCGACGTCGAGCGACCAGTGGATACGAGCAACACTGGGGCTTGGAGGCTTACGAATTGCCCATGAGTTGCGCGGAGAAAAAATGCTTCTTCGTGACACATGTGTTAAGAGCAAGAAATCTATTCTTTCTTCTCGCTCATTCGGAAAAAAAACGTCTGAGCGAAGAGATGTAGAGGAGGCAGTTGCAACCCACGTAACAAATGCTGCTCGAAAAATGCGTAGAGAAGGATGTGGTGCGGGATTCATTTCTGTATTTATACGAAGTGCGCGCAGAGGCGGTGTGCGAGGGACAACGTCATCGGGTTTCCGTACGCTCATCTCATCCACAATAGACACTCTGGCACTGATACGTTACGCACATATTCTTCTCTCTGAGTTGTACAAAGAGGAAGTTATCTATGAAAAAGCGGGAGTGCTTCTCTCTAACCTCACACCGGTGGAGCACATTCCTTCTGCTTCCCTTTTCGAAACCCTTGAATCAACTAATCGAGAAAAACTGATGCAAACAATAGATTCTCTCGAGAAAAAATACGGCAACAATATTGTGTTCTCTGGCGCGACAGGCATCACTGGAAAACAAGAGTGGCTTCATAAGAGTGGGTTTTCTTCGGG
>JBBDJZ010000050.1:0-11147 GCA_040879625.1 Minisyncoccota bacterium
TTCTTCATTCATAACTTCTATTTTATATTATATTTCTAGCAAACCAAAAATAAACAGTGTGTCTTTTTTTTGTTGTAGTGTTTCGCAAAATGCCTGGGTGTATAGCATCTAAATTAATGACAATTTAAGGCCTTGCGCCAGCCAGCAGATTGGGCTTCAGTTTCAGCACAGAACCATATTTCGCCTCGGCTTTCATTAATAACCGTTTTAGCATACGAACCACATCCTTGCATGTGATAGATTTTCTCTCCTGAAGAGCTTATATTGCCTTTGATGGTACAGGAAGGATCTGAAGCAGAAGATGGCGTTCGTATTGTCGCAGGCGTTACTGCAGGAGTTTCTGAAGTACAGGCGGTCCAGAGACCAAGCTTATCTTCTCTTGCTTTCTTTTCTGCCGCGACGAATTTATCTTGGTATTTAACATTTGGCGGATATGAATATGATTTGGCGTAACCTTGTTCCACTAATGTTTGATTAATCAAAGTATCACCAAGCCAAACATAACGAAGCAGTCGGTCGTATTTGTCGCGGTCAGTAATATCTTTTTCCAAACGAACCATTTTACCCTCTACCAGCCCCTTATTTTTCTTTGATGCTTCAACACCAAAACATTGCACCGGCTTGCGAGGGTCAACGGTCTCCGGTGTGTCAATTCCAATATATCGCACCGACTCTACCTTGCCATTTATTTCTACATTAATGGTATCTCCATCCACGACCCGGACAACTTTAACCTGTTCGTCTTTAGCCAATTCTCCAGATTGTTGTGGCTCAGTATTTATCTCTGAAATATTCATGACTGATGCCGTTTGCTCCGATTGCAGATCCCCAGTTCTATTCCCAAAGGATAAGCCGGTCAAAAAAACAATAAGAAGTATTGTCAGCCCGCCAACCGCATATAGAATTTTTTTTGATATAAACATAATTTTAACTGAGCTTATCTAACTTTTTCTTTTGTTATTTATAGTACTATAAATAATCTTTGCCTGTTTGGTTTCTTTGAGCATACCCAAAAAATCCTGCTCAACCTCTCCTCGTCTTTGTAAAATTTGATCTTTGGTTTCTGTTTCCTTGCCGGGATGATTTGTATCGCTTCTGGTAAAACTGCTTATATACTTTTCCCGCAAAAATCTTCTGACACGGCTAATACTCTTTGGACTGACTTATATGAGCCCGGTGGCGAAGACTCAATATATTTGTATTTTTTATATTTTGGCTATCATAAAGCAGATAGCAACCCAATCAAACTTGCAAAGAGGAATATAAAATGTTGTCGGCTAGTTCTGTCGGTAACACGTCAAAACCAGCTTCTTTTAGAAGAAATGCAGAAACTGACGAATCTACTCCGCCCGACATACCGACGAACACTCGCTTTTTAGTCATAGAAAAATAACTTATATTTCTAGAGAGTAAGTCTCCGCATTAATAATTAATAATCAAGAAACTGTCTATTTTCAATATGCTTTTCAAACGTCTTTGCATAGTACATATTCCCTTGAGTATCAGAAAGATAGAACAAGTAGTCGGAGTAAATTGGCGCTGCTGCTGCAGTAATAGACTCAAGTCCCGGGTTGGTAATAGGAGTTGGAGGAAAACCAACGTTTGTGTACGTGTTATACGGGGAATCAATTTTCAAATCATCGACGGTAAGTGAATACGTATCTCGACCCTCGAGCTCGTCGATATAAAGAAATGCTGCGTCAACCTGCAGAGGAATATCCTGCTCAAGTCGCGACCAGAGAATACCTGACACGATCCTACGCGCGTCCTCTGTTTGTGCCTCTTCTTCAAGAATAGAGGCCATCGTAATAATCTCCTCAAGAGTGTGGATAGTGACT
Source organism: Minisyncoccota bacterium (assembly GCA_040879625.1). GTDB lineage: Bacteria > Patescibacteriota > Minisyncoccia > Phycocordibacterales > JAXHMZ01 > JAXHMZ01. The sequence continues at coordinate 1,839 of JBBDJZ010000050.1, forward strand.
CGCGACGAAGGTGAAACTGATTCAGTTTTTTCTAAAAAGTTATCGTTCATTATCTGAACGACTTCTTTAGAAGTAACATCCGAGTGGAAAAAATAGGTATCAGGAAACAGATACCCCTCACGTGGAGTCGCGTGTTCTATAAAAGAAGCTACGTCAAAATTTGAAATTCTACTTGAAAGGATAGCTGACATCTCTTGAACAGTTGTCCCCTCAGGAAAAGTAACGCTTTGTGAGTTCGTACCAAAATCCCCAGAATTAAGGCGCTCAGCAATTACGTGAGCCGATTGTGAACCGCCAAACAAGTAGGTTCCTGCAACGACACTGCTTTCACCTTTTTCTAACGAAACGAGCACCTGAAAAGCAAGAGCGGACCGGATGACGCCTGCATCCTTAAGAGTGTAGGAAACGTCCCTTAAACTGTCTCCGCGCATCACCATCACCTCTGTTCCAAATGGAATATTTTTTGGCGTAAGGACAGCTAAGAAAACGAGACCCATGAGAAGTAACGCAACGAAGAGTCCAACAAAGAAAAATATAAAGAAACGAACAAGATACATATTACGTAGGAAGATTAACTGGAGGCTCTGCTTTTCGAGACGAGATACGCTCAAATGCTGGTGTCTCTATGATTCCCGCTGGGAAGTGGTACAGCGTTGCGAGCTGTTCTGAGTTAAGTACCTGATGCTTTCGGATGTACGGAGCATGATAAAACATGCGACGCTTGTACGCGTCAAGCATACGTTTCTTCATTTCAGACAGTTTCTTTTTCTTAAGAACTTTTGTCCAGGGAAAATCAAAGTCAGTGACATTATTTGGGCGAAGAGAGTTTAGGTTGTTTGCACCAAACTGACGGAACGACCCCACGAACCCCGGTATGTTTGCACCATTAAAGGCATCATTTTCGCCCATATAGATGGCGCGTATGCCCGTGTCAAAACCGTATTTTGAAATATTTCTGTCAACTGCTTCAATTTTGTTAATATCAGACTTGTTGGTAGGAGTAAACTGGAAATTCCCGTCGGCGTTCGCACTCGACGTTGCTGATTTTTCCTTAATAAACTCATTTCCTCCATCTTGCCACTTTTCCAGCTGCCACGGAAAAAACGAGCCTTTCATTCGACGACCCTTGTGGGCGCGCACGACAATTTGTATCCAAAACTGCTCTTTTGAAGAAAGAGTGCTCATGAATTCAAGTGTTGCAAGAAGAGGATCAAGTCTGTCTTCCTCCTTCAGTCCAACTTGCTTATCCATTCCGTAATCAATGTATGTCTTCAGGGGGATATAGTCAGGTTGAGTCATGATAAATTCACACCCCCAATAGGTCATTCTACTCTCATCAAAAGGAACGAGTTTTGCGTAATCAGCAACCTCAATAACCTCAATGCCCGGATATTCTGCGTAAAGTTGTGATTCAATAAGGTTTTTCCACTTAGCGTGGGTCCAGATAAAAAAATGAGTGTGACCTCCAATGGAAGCAATTTCGAGTGAAAACCACGACCGTACCTTCCCTAGTATATATCGATCGTACCACGTCGATTCTCCGCCCGTTTGATACAGCGCATTCGTGACAATTTCCATCGCTAGAGGCGTTCGTTTTATATCTTTTGGAATACGAATTTCAAGAAGCTTCGTATCAGTTTTAGCAATAAATGCGGCTCTGACTTGAGCAACCCACAACTTCCAAAAACCATAGATTAAAAAGAGGGGGACGAGAACTGGATAGGCGAAAAGAAGAAAGATAGACATTGCCTCGATGACAGAGGCGAAGGACTGTGTAATTTGCTCCATGTGTTCTAAGTATACAATTGTTTATAAATAAAAACAGATTGTGCGTTTTGCCCACCAAGGAAAACACGCTCTTTATGCGGTCTCTCGCAAGAAATATCGACCCTTCAGGTCTCTACCAAATACTTCCGCGTCTTGAAGGTTTACCAAAATAGTATTTGATTTCACGTACCGCTCCTTCATAACTTTTTCAATTATTTCATCACGAGAGAGAGGTCCGTCTTTCAACAGCACTTTTTTAATGACATCTTTTACGACCCCGGTTATATAGCCCCACTCACGAAGTGCATATAACCCGCGGCCAACAAGTACAAAGCGTGGGTCTTTAATAAGCTCATTGTGGGTTGTGGCAATATGAGCACTTTTTCCAAAGAGTTCTTTGATTTTTGAGGCAACCTCTCGAAAATGCATGGGGGAGCCGTGTCTACGAATAACAAGATATGCATAGTCTCTCATGCCCTTCACGCGGACGTTCGGTGACGTGGCTCTTCCCCATTCGCCAAGAGGATTTTTATCAATATGCTTAGAAACACCGAGCCACCGTTTTGCAATCTCTTCATTTCTATATTCTTCAGAAACGTCCTTCACGTGCGAGAGAAATCGTTCGATTATTTCATTCTCAGCAACAAGCTCTTCATCAGTAAGGGTTGAGTAGAGCTCACGAATGGCACTATCAACGCTTTCATGAAGCGTTTCCTCAATATACCAACGGTTTTTAAGATGTTTATCTTCTTTTTTCTTTTTGAAATTTTTACCAAGCTCTAGAAGAAAAACCACGTGATTTTTAATACGCTCATTATCGGTCACATGTCGAAGAAAATCCTCTTCCGACACAACGCCACCGAGTGAGTTAATAATAGCTTCAAGCTCATCAAAGGTAAGTGTGTTCTCATCATAGACGGCTGACTTGCGCATTGTGTTCAATGAATGATTTTCAATTTGACGCACACGCTCACGCGTAATACCGTACAAATTTCCAATAGCCTCGAGGGTCATTCGTTCATTGTTTTGACCTAAACCATAGCGCGAAACAATAATTTCGCGTGCACGCTCAGGCAGAACCACGACAAGTTTTTTGGTAACGTCGCGGGGCTTAAATGTAAGTTTTATAACCATCTTCTTTTTTTAATATACATTACCTTAACACTCATTTTTAAATAAGTCAAATAGTATGGCAGCCTCAAACAACAAAATTTACAATCTTACCTTTTACGATAATGGTCTTTTTAATTTCCTTATCTTCAATCCATTTCTCAATCTTTTCAGTGCGCACGAGCGTAAGTAGATCCTCTTCGAGAGTACCTGTTGGTACGGTTATTGTGTCTCGCACCTTACCGTTAACCTGAACAACGTAAGACTCTTCGTCAGTTTCAAGGTCTTTCTCTTCATAGTGAGGCCAATCTGAAACGTGGATGGAGTTAGCGTTACCAAGGTTTCTCCACAATGCATCAGTAATGTGAGGTGCGAGAGGAGCGAGGAGTTTCAGGAATTTTTCAAAGTCGGTTTGTGCAATCGTACTCATTTTTTCAAAAGCGTTAGCGCAAATCATCAAAGTAGACACAACCGTATTAACCCGAAAAGTCTCTATGTCATGAGTTACTTTTTTTATCGTTTGAGCAAGAAGTCGTGGATTGGTAGCACTATCCACAGATACTTTTTCAGATAATCGCCATACTTTTTCGATAAACCGTCGAACTCCTATCATATTATCTGTTGACCACGCTTTATTTTGCTCAAATGGGCCCATAAACATTTCATACGCTCTGAGTGTATCTGCCCCAAATCGCTCAATCATTTCGTCTGGATTAATGATATTCCCTTTACTCTTGGACATTTTATCCCCGTCTGGCGCGAGAATCATCCCTTGGTGTCGTAGTGCCGAAAACGGTTCATTGAACTCTAGATATCCAAGGTCTCGCAAGGCTTTAACAAAAAATCGGGAATACAAAAGATGCAACACAGCGTGCTCTGCTCCCCCCACATACGTATTCACCGGTAACCATTCGTGCAATTTCTCTCTGTCGGCAAAGACTTCACTGTTGTGCGGATCAGTAAAGCGCAAAAAGTACCACGAAGAATCAACAAACGTATCCATGGTGTCAATTTCTGGTGTCCACCCTGGACCAAATAATCGTTCGGTCCGCTCCTTAAGCTCAATAGACGAACCAAGTGGCGATGTTCCTTTTGGATTATAATCAACGTCGGTCGGAAGGAGCCACGGTAGGTATTCTTCTGGCACCATGTGAGGATTACCGTCTGGATCATACACTATGGGAATAGGCGCGCCCCAGTAGCGCTGACGCGACAGGAGCCAGTCTCGCAATCGGTAGGTTGTTTTCATCTCACCGCCAACAGTCTCTGTAATCTCTTCTCGAGCCTCTTCACTCAAACGGTCAGAAAATGCTCCTGAGTTAATAAGGGTTCCATGCGATGAGCGCGGAAGTTCCCCTTCCCCTTGAACTACTTCAATAATTGGAAGGCCAAAATTTTGTGCAAACTGAAAATCTCGCTCATCGTGTGCGGGGACTGCCATAATTGCCCCAGATCCATATCCTGGCAACACGTAATCCGCTACAAAAACAGGAAGAGGCGTGTTGGTTGCAGGATTAAGCACGGTTAGTCCCTCTAGCTGAACACCCGTCTTTTCCCCGCCCTCTTTACTGCGCTCAATATCAGTTTTATTTTTCGCGTCGCGAACATACTTTTGAACCGCATCGTAGTTTGTGATGTCTTTCGTATATATTTCGAGAAGTGGATGCTCAGGAGCAACAACCATATACGTTGCTCCAAAGAGAGTGTCTGGGCGCGTCGTAAACACTTTCAAAGAAGAAAGTGCCGCGCGTAAAACGGTAGCTTCTGCATCTCCACGAAAATGAGGCTTTGTTGCCACAACTCTCACAACACGGGCGCCCATTCGCCGCTCAAACTTTTCTGCCTGCGTGACAGGTATCACATCATCGTTTTCATCATGAAGCACAACTATTTCTCGGACGTTTTCTTTAATTTTTTTGAAATCAAATTTCCAGTCGAAGGTTGCAAAGTATTTTTTTTCAGTTGCTATGTCAGTATCAAGAAAACCCCCAACGGTAATAAGTCTTTTAATAGGGACGTTGAGAGATTCAATAGTTTTAAGAGCTACCACAGAGCCGAGTGAGTGAGCCACGACGATAGTATCTTCATCAAAGGTTACTTCCTTCTTTAAAAAACTGATTTGTTCTTCAATGTTTGGATTCTTAGTATTGGGCAGTGTTGGAACAAGAACCGTGTGCCCCTTCTCCTCAAGTTGCTTTTGTAACCACGGTAAAAAGTGCGCGTCCGCTCCCCCAGCGTACCCATGTACCAGCACGTAGGTACATTTTTTATTAATCGGAAAGTATAATTCTGCTCCTTCACTTTTTCCAATCCAGTTTTTCTGAACCGCCTTTGTTGATTCTGGCCAGTCTAATCCCTTAAGACTAAGAAGAAGCTCCTCAGCATATTTGGTAATAGCAAAAAACCACTGCTCCATATCTTTCTTCGCGACTGCCGAATCACACCGTTCACATACCCCTTCTACAACCTGTTCGTTAGCAAGTACCGTCTGACATCCTGGACACCAGTTGACGGCAGCCTTCTTTTTATACGCAAGACCATTTTTATAAAATTGCAGAAAAAGCCACTGTGTCCATCGGTAGTATTCTGGTGAAGAGGTGTTTACCTCTCGAGACCAATCGTATGATAACCCAAGTGATTTAATCTGTGACCTAAAGTTTTCTATTGCGTTATTCGTCGTTTCCTGTGGGTGAACTCCTGTTTTTACTGCATAGTTTTCCGCAGGGAGACCAAACGCATCCCACCCCATCGGATGCAAAACTTCGAAGCCCTGCATACGCAAAAACCGGACATACATATCTGTTGCGGTATATGATACGACGTGTCCTACGTGAAGTCCTTCGCCGGATGGATAGGGAAACATAGCGAGAACATATCTCTTGTTTTTTTCACTAGGATTTTCTGGAGTTGTATACAATCCCTCCTCTTCCCAACGTTTTTGTACCTCTGGTTCAATTTTTTTGTGTTCGTAATCGTTTATGGCCATACTTCAAATACTTTCTTTAAAAACTAAGACTCAATATGCTATAGGGGGGTTGGAACGCCCTCCTTGTATATACTTTTGAGTGTGAGGTCTACTGTTTGCTCAAAACAATGCCGTCCCGCATCGTGACTCCAGTCTGGATACAGGGGAACTCGTGGCGACCTATTCTGGCTCGGTGATTCTCGAGTAAATACTGCACAAAGCTCGTACGTATCCTCGCTCAAAAGAGTATATTCATACTCTTCTCCTGTCACTGGGTCTACAATAGATACATCTCGTATAAACGTGTACTCATCAAGCGTCTCGTAAAGGACACCCGTTCTTCGCGCCTCGCCCTCTATTTGCCATCGAATTTGCTCAAGATTGCTCACGCGCTCTGCGTCAAAGCGAATCTCTCTTTGAACAGCAGGAGAGCCGACCAATACAAATCCCCAAACAACAAAGAGAAGAATTCCGACCCCAAGTCCTAACGCAGAAAAAAGAGGGACTTTTGAGATACTTTTTAGGTTTCGTCTTAGTTCAAAAAGAAAATAAGTAAACACTCCGCCGGACACAACGAGCACCGTTAGTGCTTTCCAGATAAATCGCGCAGTGATTTCACCCGCTAAAAATGACCTCGAAAGGATGACGAGATCAGTTAGAGCAACAACAAAAGCCAAAAACAAAAGGGCGTAGAGAAGCCACTTTCGAACCCACATATGCTTTTTTTGTGGATTGCTTTTAAGGTCCCGATGGATACGAGACCCGATGAAAAGAAAAAAGGGGGTGACTATGATAAGCGAGGCCATGGAATTTAGAAGTGCTCCAGCTGAATAATTCCCATACCAATATCCGTCGTTAAGAGAGTCAACAATAAGCGTATCAACAACACCAAACGCAAAGTTAATGAGCGCAACAACAAGCCATACAAGCGTAATGAGAAAAGCTAAATACGTAAAAAAATCTCGTGCGGTCGTTTGGACAGAATCGTGTGTGTGTGTATGTTCCATATCCGCTGATTGTAGCACACCAACCACACCAGTAAATATATCCTATGACAAGGTTATATTTTAAACTCTATAACATCACCATCTTTCACAACATATTCCTTCCCTTCAGTTCTCACTTTTCCGAGCTCTCTGGCTTTAGCGTATGAGCCAGCAGAAACAAGATCGTCATACGCAACCACCTCCGCGCGAATAAATTTCTCTTTAAAATCCCCGTGTATGGCCGCTCCAGCCTCTGGTGCGGTTGCATTTCTCCGTACTGTCCACGCGCGCGTTTCCGTGGGACCGGTCGTAAAGTAAGGAATTAAGTCGAGCGCTCGATATCCCGCTTTAATTAGTTGGTTGATTCCGTCATCATCTGGAGCCCCAAGCTCATTTCTAAAGGCAAGTCGTTCTTCACCCTCAAAGTCTTTAAGTTCGTCTTCGATTCCCGCGTCGACAATAACGTATTCACTTTTTGATTCCTTAAAGAAATGAATGAGTTTTAGAAAGCGCTTATCGTTTGTTTCGTCAAGGTTTACCACTCCAGCCTTTTTATTGAGAACATAGAGAAATGGTTTTACCGTAAGAAGATTGAGCTGCCGGGCAACGAGAATTTCTTCGTCAGTCATTTTTTCACCAGAAATGAGCTTGCCCGCTTCAAGGGTTGCTTGCAGTTTGACGAGAACAGCATCTTCAGTGACCGCCTCTTTGTCTCCTCGTTTTACATCTCGAAGAAGTGCATTCCTGCGCTTCGACACTGTTTGCTGGTCAGCAAGAATGAGCTCAAGATTCACAACCTCAATATCGTCGTACGGATTAATGGTATCGTGAACATGAGTCACGTTTGCATCTTCAAAAATACGCACGACTTCTGCAATAGCATCAACTTCACGTATGTGAGAAAGAAATGTATTTCCAAGACCCTCGCCTTCACTCGCTCCTCTGACAAGTCCAGCAATATCAACAAATTCTACAGCAGCTGGAATAATCTTTTCAGACTGTGACAGCTTACCGAGCAAAGCAAGTCGTTCCTCAGGAACCGCGACAACACCAACGGAGGGATCGATAGTAGCAAAGGGATAGTTAGCAGCAAGCACGCTCTTTTTTGTAAGTGCGTTAAAGAGCGTCGATTTTCCGACGTTTGGCAACCCAACGATTCCAACAGAGAGACTCATACACTGGACAGTCTAGCAGAAAAGCAGAAAAGAAAAAGAGCGCCGCTGTTTGCGACGCTCGTCTGTCAGGTTCGCTGCCCACCGAAGTGGTACCAGGAGCTCAATCTCTACGAATAGAGAGAGCTACCACATGCCAGGGGCTCGACTCGGTACACCGAGGAGCCGCCACGCAACTTAGAGAAACCAACCCTTACCTTAAACGTTGTACGGTCGCCCGCCTCCGTGTGTGCCGCGGCGAGTCTTTTGACTGCCGTCACCAACAGGAAGTTCCGGGCTTTCTTCGTACAAACCGAGACGACCTGCGAGATTCTTTACTATTGATTCAAGAATCTCGTTTCTTTCACTCAAACGCTTGTTCTCTGAAAGCAAACCGTCGGAGAACCTGATTTGCTCTTCAAGCCCTTTCTTTTCAGCTTCAAGAGCTACGTTGCTCTCACGAAGCCCTCTGTTTTCACGGTGCAACGAAACTTCGAGTTTATCCCGCTCGGCGTCGCGCGTCCGTGGTACAACTACCGGATAGTGCTGAAGGTCGCGAACGGTAGCGCGTAGCTTCTTTTGCTCGCGCGAACGGAGCACAACGGCAGTAACGAGGATTGCGGAAATGAGAAGGCCTACGAGTATGAGCCCGAGAAGAAGCCACTGCTCTACGGTGAGACCGTTGATTCGAGCAGGCGAGGCAATTACAGGAGGAACGCTCTCTCTGAGGTTCTCTACTGCTGATGCAAGGGTTTCCAGTGAAGTCGAGACGTTTTGAACCAAACTATTTTGCAAAAGGATGGCTCCACTCAGGTCTTCGACTTGCCCGGAGAGTATCGACACTTCGCTTGTGGGTACGGTCTCCACTACAGGAAGAGAGGAAACGAGGTTCGACCGCAGGGCGGAAGTGGGAACGCTAATCAGGGCACCAATAGGCACGCTGGTAAACCGATCCGTTGCTTCTTCTGGGTTAAGGGGCGCAGTGGCGTTGTAGAATGCTGTCCACGAGACACTGCCATACTGCTCCCAAATGTCCCAAACTGTTCCATTTTCTTCAAGCACGAACGTCGCGACATCACCCTGAACGGCCAATGTATCGTTCTGTGAAAATCCAAGTGCACCGAGTGTGTAGACGAGCAGAGCTGCTGCTCGAAACATTTTGAGAGCGCTCATGGCTACCTCCAAGGTTCGAGCCGCAAGGAACTTTTGAGAGTAACTTTGAATGGATGTGAACCGGAACGGCGAAGAGTGTGACGTCGTAAAATTGGGTTTGTGGGTTGATTTCTTTGTGAAGGTACGAGTGTGTGGCGGATGACCGCTGTATCTGGCC
>JBBDJZ010000051.1:0-1827 GCA_040879625.1 Minisyncoccota bacterium
TGTGCGCAAGAGAGGACTTGAATCTTACAGATTCGGTACAGGTTTCGCATCTCACTTCGTCCGAAACGGTCTCGTTACGATATGCTCAACCTCTTCAAGTCCTCTCGCGCGAGCCGAGCAGTCGGCTCACTTTGCGCAAAACAAAAATCCGCCAAAGCGGATTTTTCTTGTGCGCAAGAGAGGACTTGAACCTCCACGTCCAAATGGACACATGCCCCTCAAGCATGCCTGTCTACCAGTTTCAGCACTTGCGCATGTAGGTATGTAACGTACTCAAAACTCACTTGAGTATACTGTTTCTGACCAAGTTTTCAAGCCAAAAAAATAAGCACATTTTCATGTGCTTATTTTTGTGTCGTTAGTTGTTAACGCGCTGTGGAATAACTTCGGCAAGAGAACCGCCTTCTGCCCCTTCTAGCGCATATGATTTCTCAAGAATCGCGAGGTAAATAAAGTGATTTAAAATCATCAATACGAAAACAAGAATGATTATCGAGAAGCCATAAATTGTGGGTATACGTTGCATAGTTTTATTACTCAAAGTATAGCTTGTATTTCGAAAAAAGTAATCAACACCCCAAACAAAAAAGGAGATTAGTTCTCCTTTTTTGTCTCTTCTGTTGATTCAGTCTCCTCTTTTGGTTCGTCAGCATTCGTTTCTTCTGGGGCTGGTTCTTTTTCTGCTTCAGCTTTTTCTGCTTCAGCTTTTGCAGCTTCCTCAGCTTCTTTCGCGGCTTTTTCTTCTGCCTCTTTTGCTTCAGCCTCTGCTTTTTCAGTTGCTTCTCGCTCGAGACGAGCCTTTTCTTCGGCCTCGCTCATGGTTGCAAGATCAACGAGACGTGCTCCTCGCATCTGTCTTCGAATCTCTCGGGCCACCTTCTCACGAATATAATAGAGTTTTGAACGTCGAACCTTTGCTCGTTTTGCCACCTCAATCTTATCAATTGCTGGCGAATAGAGCGGGAAAATACGTTCTACACCGACACCGCTTGCAACACGTCGAACCGTAAAGGTTGCCCCTGGTTCCGTACCATGCTTCACCGCAAGGACAAGTCCTTCAAAAATCTGAATACGTGTCTTTCCTTTTTCTTGAATTCGTACATGAACACGAACAGTATCACCGGCGCGTACACCGATTTTTCTTCGCTCTTCTATATTTACCGGAGAAAATCCAGCTGTGAGGGTCTGTGACATACAGAGACAAAACTATCACGTCACTACCCTTTTTGCAACACCTTATGCGCTCTGCAAACTGAGAAAATCCTTAAACGAAGCTGGTTCTTCAGCGCGTACGCGTACTGGCTCTCCAGAAAGATTAGCAAAAGTGACGCTCTCTGCATGAAGCGCGAGCCGTCCGAGCTCTTTGGGGCACACCATATCACTAAAGCCGTACAGGGGGTCACAAAGCACTGGATGATGAATTGCTTTCAGGTGGACTCGGATTTGGTGCGTCCTCCCCGTTTTCGGCGACGCCTTGATATAGGTAACTCCCTTCCCACGGACAAGGACTTCGATATCGGTTCGTGCGTCTCGCATCTTCCCCCTTGCTCCACGCTGAGCAGACCACTGTCTAAAATCTCCTGAGCTTTTCCCAATTGCTCTATCTATAACAAGGGTGTCTTTTTTTATAACACCATGAATAAACGCTCGGTATTCTTTCTCAATCAGGTGTTCTTGAAACTGCATCTTAAGATGGAGAAACATTTCCTGTGTTTTTGCAATGAGAAGGACGCCGGAGGTTTCTCTGTCGAGACGATGTACGATACCAGGCCGTTTAATCTCCTCACCATTTTGCAAAAGTTGAACTTCTCCCACATCCTCAAGCTC
>JBBDJZ010000052.1:0-1810 GCA_040879625.1 Minisyncoccota bacterium
TCCGGCCCCCCACCAAAAATGGTGGGGGGTCAGGCATTGTTGCGGCATATACGATTGCTCACATATGCCGCATCTCTTCTAATAATTTCTTTCTATTAATTTTGTTTGTGTTCTCCCAAGAGCTACACACTCTCGCTGTGCACACGAAAGTGCGTAGCAAAGAGAGAACGGTCACTATCTCTTCATCTCACCTGGACCCTGTGCAGAGGTCCTTCGAGATAACGAGTTAGATGCACGTCGTCATTCCGTCATTCAGTCATTCAGTCAAAAAGGATATTCTGTTATCAACGTTCGTTCCGTATCATTCAATGTCCCGTGTCTTCCTTTCACACACTTCTCGCTGGCTCATTGAACGGTGCTCTTTCTAAATAAAACCTGTTACGCATATCTATCAGGTTTACTTTAAATAGTAGCATCAGCGCTCGCTGAATACAAACAATTGGGATGTGAATTCTGTGGAAAACAAAAGACCTGCGAACCTAAGGACAATTATAGTACAACTGTTGGACCGCGCAAATTACTCTGTGGATAACATTGTGTTTTTATCCCTGCACGAAGCGATTTCTCTCGGACACTCGCATACTAAAAAGTTGAGAAAACGTTCGCGCTGTTGCGCACCCCAAAAGTGCATAACCCAACCTTGAGGTCTACACCAAGAGACGGTGGATGTATCCCTATTCTTACTGGCTTTGTAGTGTTCTTTTTTTTCCCATCTTCACGATCTCTCAAGGACACATCTTTGTCCTTTAAAAGACACCGTCTGTCCTTTATAGAAAGCATGTCCTTTATATGAAAAAGTGCCTCTCGGACATCCTAGGCAAACCGATACTTGCTCCAGCGTCGTGAACCCACTCGTTCAAGGACACCCTCGTTGACCAGTGAAACGAGCTCGCGTTGTAGGGTCTTTTCACTAAACTCCTGAATCTCGCGCGCGGCGTCTTTGACCGTAATCTCCTTTCGATCCTTTACCAGCTGAAGGATGATGTCCTTGCGGTTTGTCCTTGAACCCCCTGACTGCTCACTCGAGCTACGGGTGAGCGGTGTCCTTTTGCTGTCTTTTATGTCCTTTATAGGTTTCGATTGTCCTTTATCTGTTTCACGAAGTGCGCCGTGTTCTCTTGGAGTGCTCGCTCGTTCGTCGCTCTCAGTTGTTTCTCCGAGAGGTGAGCGCGGTTCTTCTAGAGCGCGCCCTCGTGCGGTTCGTTCTTTATCAAAGGTTGCACCGTAGAGATACCGCTCGAGCGACTCGCCCTCACCCTTCCTTCGTTCAACTGCAAAGAAATCCTTTGGAAAGAGGAGCGGTGAGTGACTGCCGTCGCTCTCACCTTCTTCTAGGAGGGCTACGAGCAGGCCTTCGTACTCATTTCGAAGAATGGCAAAGTTCATCTCTGAGATGAGTCCTGCCGTATGCGCTACGCCGAGCGAGGCAAGTGACATTTCAAGTGAGCGTTTGAGTAACGAGAGATCAACTGAAGCAGTACGTCCGGTCGAGTCCGATAGACGGGAGAAGTATTCGAGGAGGGCGAGGTTCTCGTCTCGGAGTTTCCAACGAAGCGGTTCGTTCTCAGAAAAGAAGTTTGTGATGAGATAGATGGCCCGAGTCAATCGTTCTGTCTTTTTGACTGCGTAGATAAAAAAGCCTTTATTAAGAGTGTATGACTGTATTTCTTTGGTGACCTTTTCGTTCATGTCCTTTAGATTAGATGATGTCTTTTAAGGGAAAGTGTCCTTGAGAAAACGTGTCCTTTTGTCCTTGAGAGTGCCTGCGTACGTAAAAGACATTTTACACCTGTTAAGGACAAAAGTAAAT
>JBBDJZ010000053.1:0-10007 GCA_040879625.1 Minisyncoccota bacterium
GGGTTTCCCCATTCAGAAATCTCCGGGTCAAAGGTTTGAGACACCTCACCGAAGCTTATCGCAGCCTCACACGTCTTTCATCGCTCTTTCTAGTCTAGGCATCCACCATATGCTCTTAAAGTTCCTATTAGGAACTTTAAATATAACCACATTTTAATACCTGCCCACCTCCTTTGAATTAAAGACCCCAAAATTGGGTTCAAAGTGGTGGAATAAGTGTGCTAAGGATCCCTCCTTGTTTGTGCACACTGTTTGTCAAAGTCCTAGTAATGAAAAAGCCGCGTCATCCGCGGCAAGAATATTCGGAAGATCCGAATATTACCTGCCGTTTTCTCGCGCCTCGTTCATACAAGAACAAGTATACCCACCCACCTTTATATGTCAAGTTTAAAAGTCTTACTTTTGTGATATTAAGAACTGAACTCGACAGCTCCGACGTCTGGAGCACTTCCTTCAAAAGAAAACCCGACATTTATACCCGCATTGACAAGGCTTGAACCGAGTTTAAGCACAAAGAAAAAGTCAGAGCTCGGATTAATACTCTCAAAATCTGCACTGGAAACACTGAACCCTCCATTCCACGTGTTGTTACTCGCAATTCCAGTACCACTGTTTGCTTGACTATTTCCGAGACTCACATTATTTCGAACGACTGTGTCCGAACCAATAACGTACCCCGAATTGTTATCCCAAGAAACATTGTTGAAGAATGATATGCCGGTACCGTTATTTTGATCAATACCCGTTGATTTGTTGTTGTAGGAGATATTGTGATGAACAAGCGCGCCGTTACCCGGAGCGGGGCCGCCCGCCTTTATTCCGTTCCCGTTGCCACCCCCAAGACCATTCGAGTGGATGATATTGTACGCAAACTCACTATTAGTCGAGCGCCAAGCATCTATACCATCATCGCTGTTTCCGTACACAAGACAGTTGAGTACTTTATTATTATTACCTGAAGAAATACTCACACCGTCTGAGTTTCCGCCGTTTGCACCGCCCGCAATACCAACGTCGCTGTTACCATACGCAACGCAATTTCTGATGACGTTATTCGAACCTTGAGTATAAGGATAGCTTTCGTATGGAGTATAAATACCAAAACCGCTATATCTATTATTATAAGAATGAACACCGTCTACCAGGTTGTTGTTTCCGTTGAGAATATAGACACCGGCAGAGCTCTCCATCCGTGTCACATTTAGGTTACGTAACACAATATAATTACCCGCGAGCCTTACGCGTGTTTCTGGGTAGCGTTGTCCGTCGATAGTCGCACGCTCACCCGGATAACTTTCAAACGTTACTGGGTTATTTGACGTCCCAGATGTTGTGAGAGAGAGTTGCGCCGTAAGTGGATAGGTACCACCCCTAAGAAAGATCACACTTCCTGCACTCGCTTGACTCGCAGCTGTTTGAAGAGTGCATGGATTTGCGGAACTGCAGGACGTTCCCGAGCCCTGAGGAGACGTAAAGTGTGTCCCGAGTCCAAGTGCAGTAGACGGAACTACCTGGGGGCCTAGTGTGTGATCTTCAGCTCCCGCAGGCTCAGAATTAACCACAACCGTTACATCATCAGTGACACTAAGTGCACCATCTGACGCACTGAATCGTAGAACATAGGTACCGCTTTGTGAGAACGTTGCAGTTGTTGAAGTGCTTGAGCTGTTTGCAAAGGTTACAGTTCCAGGACCGCTAACCTTACTCCAGGTAGTGGTAAGGTTAGAGTCTGAAGTAAAGGTAGCAGTCAAGTCAATGTTTGATGATATTGTGCACACACTGTCCCCCGAAGCAGATACACAGCTTGTTTGCGCTGTGGGAGTGGTTTCCGTTTCTCCACCATCTCCAATTTCTCCTGCTTCATCCACCTTAGTATCCACCTGATCCTTTAAATCAGCGTATTGAGCGTCAATGTTTTGGGCCTCAAAAAGAGTACCCGTTAACGAAGAGAGGCCCTGACGTATCATGGTATTAAGGGCTTGCTCGAGAAGCGTCACGAGAATCTCTGTGAGCTCGTCCATCTCAGTGTATCTATCGAATTCTACTGTTGTCGCCTTGGTAATCTGCTCACCTACTAATTGACCCGGTGTTACGTTTTCGTATTTAGCACAGCCGTCGGGCGAAGTTTCGCTCGTCTCAACACACCGCCTCATTGTAAGGAATCCGCCTCCCTGCTGTAAGTCCGCCTGCGCTTCTGAGGTCACCTGGTTAACTCTAGAATCAAGTTCACTGAGTACTGCGATTCGAGCACAGCTGTAGTTGTTGGCGCAGTTCTGTGTTGTCCTCAGGAACATGTCCCACCCACCTGCAGAAAAATCATTCAGATACGCATCAAGCTCATCTTCTTCGATGTCGCTTACAAAGTCCTCAAAGAAGTTACCTGTCATTCCCTGGGTCTCTCGTGCAATCTCTCGCAAAAGATCATCTCTAAAACCAGGGAAAATGGTGTTAAGAGCCTCATCGGGGTTATTTGCTATATTGTTAAATTGTTTGTAAAAGGTGTTTGCAGACTTAACAGTTAGGCCCTGAAAAAATGCCCCTGGATTAACAACAAATGATGCTCCTCCTTCTCCTGTGAAATTTGCGACTACCGGTCTCCCTGTATCGGGGTCTATCTCTACGCCCCTTACGTCTGCCCCAAACCCCTCGTTTACCCAAGAGGTGGTTGAGCGCGTAAGTTCTCCAGTCATGAGACCTCCAATAAACCAGGCGACAGCATCCGTGCCCCACTCTTTGAGGTATACCATTGGATCGATAAACTGCGCCTCTGTGTTTAGTGGTCCGCCAAACAGGAGGACAAACGTAAGCGCAAGTGACAGTAGGTGTTGCTTTTTCATATCATTATTCGTTCATGAGAATAAGTCCAGGTTCGGTCGTAGAAAAAGAGATGTTTCGACCCTCATAGTATTCCACCACCCCTTGGCTTCCCTGAACAATGAGGAGAACACCTTGTTGATAGTGCGAGAGGCGAATCATGCCTTTAAGGGGGTCGGTGACAAGACTTGCCTTCATTTCATTCAACGCTGTCTCGATACCCGATACGCCGTTTAGTATGCTCAGATGTGCCTCGGCTAATGCAAACGGCACGGTCTCTATCTCAAGAAGCGCCACTCTGGCAGCTCTATATTCTGCTATGATGACATTAAGTTCTGCTATCCCGGCGGATCCTCCAGACTGAACAACTCTTTGAATTGCTCCGAGCTCTTGCTCAAAATCAATTTCTGCGTACATGCTTGCAACACGACCGAGCCTGTTTCCGTACTCCTTTGCTACCGCAATAGAAGGGTCTGAGGTAATAGAGAGATCTGACTCGCTATACTCAAGATTAATTTGCGCATTAACGACGTACTCGCGCGTTAGGCCCATGATAAAGGTCTGAAGGGTCTCATTGTTTAGTTGACCCTCGGCGCTAAGTTGTGCAATGCCCCGATAGTAGTCTCTTTCAAATGCCTGTGTTGTCGTCAGACTCTCTGCGTCTGTTCTCTTGTATGAAGGAACGGTTGCTGTTTCAACCTGGTCGTCCGGACCAGGGATAAGGGGTTCTCGTCCGGCTGTAACTTCAGCCCCGTCACTTGTCCCATCTCCGTCGGTATCGGGGTTGTTTTTGTCAGTTCCCCACAATGACTCCTCCCAGTCACGGAGTCCGTCGTTGTCGGAATCAAGCTCAAACGCTGTTGGGTCAAACGACTCAGCGCCCCCAGAAATTTCCACCGCACCGTCCGCAGAACGTTCTGCTGAATTATCTCTATTATTTAAAAATACAATGAGGGAAAGAACGAGAACTGCACCAATGATGACTGCAAGTCTTAGCACTAAACTTTTTTTCTCCATATAGTGTCAAGTATAGTGAGAGAAGACCCCTCACGCAACCAGAGATGTGTGCATTACTTTTGTTTTAGCTTTTATTCCTAATCCAACCTCGTCCACTTAAGATTTTGTGCTTAATCTGAAAACGCCTAACTGCGTCCTGTGTCAATGGTCCATAATAGCTTGTTTCTAGACCAGGAGAACCCGCACCGTCTATTGCGAGCCTTGTATTGATTTTGTCTTTAATTATAGCAAATCAAAACCCAAAAAAACTGAAGAGTTGTTCAAAGAAACTTCTTTTTTCATACATATCTTTGCTGAGAACAATTTCAGTACCTATTGAAGGTTCGTCCTCCACAACATAAATAACCCCCTCCCCCTCCTTGACCACATTGAATCGCTGTCGAATCGCGCGCTCTCTTCCCTCCGGTGTTTGGATTTCCTCAATGCGCTCCCTTAGGCTCTCCTCTTCTTCAATCTGAGAATTGAGTTCGAGAGCGGCCTCCGCTCGTTTTATTTCTGACACGCTCCACTTTTTATGAAGCCCGTAAACCTGATACCCAAGAAACACAGTGACAACAACGAGGAGGAGGATGGAAACATTTGAGTATATAAAATGCCGCGTCTTTCTCTTTTTTTTTCTTCTTTTAAAGGCCGTTTTCATATGCTACTATAGTGTCACCTTAGTATAGCAAATACATACAATGTTTGACCGAAAAAATAAAAAAGCAATGAAAACAGCCTGGGCAGTAATCGCGGTGTTGGTTGCTGTTTCTATGGTGCTTCTTTACATGCCGGCACTTTTCACCTAGAACCCCTTACTTCCCTTTCATTACTTTCAAAAAAACATCGTGGGGTATGTGCACCGCTCCTCGTGACTGCATGTTTTTCTTTCCCTTTTTTTGCTTTTCTCGAAGCTTCATTTTTCGGGTTATGTCACCTCCATACATGTGCTGAGTGACATCTTTCCGATATGCAGAAATTGTCTTAGACGAAAGAATTCTACCGAGTGCTTTCGCCTGTATCTTAACTACAATCATCTGGCGTGGAATATTTTCATGTAACCTTTCAACAATTTCCTCGGCCTCTTCCTGCACTCTTCTCGATGAGACAACCCGAGAGAAAGCGGGAACGATTTCGTCGGACACAATGATGTCAAGCCTTGTAACATCTGCGTCTCGCATTTCTCCCTCCGTATAGGAAAGCGAACCATAACCGCTTGATATGCTCTTAAGCTCATCAAAGAAATTGCGCATCATTTCTCGAAGCGGCATAGAAAGCGACACTGAGGTGCGACCATCCCCAAAGTGTTTCGTGTCTCCCACCTCTGCTTCGTGTTCATATAAGAGTGGCAGAAGCGTCCCAATATATTCTGAAGGAACAATAATCTGAACATTCATCCAAGGTTCCTGTACGCTCACAATTTCACCCGCGTCAGGAAACTTAACTGGCGAATACACAATTTCTTTTTTACCCCCTTTTGTTTCTACCTCATACGTTATGGAAGGAGTTGTTACCACAAGGTCAAGATCAAACTCTCGTCGTAATCGCTCAATGACAATTTCAAGATGAAGCATGCCAAGAAAACCAGCTCGATAACCACGACCAAGTGAGCCCGAAACTTCTTCCTCAAAAGAAAGAGAAGAGTCAGTAAGCTTCAGCCTATCAAGGGCCTGTCGAAGCTCATCAAAGTTTGCTTCGCTTTCTGGATACACACTAGCCCACACAACGGGTGAAGGATTTGCGTAGCCCTCTAGAGGAGTAGTTGGGTGCCTGCTTGAGGTAATGGTTTCGCCGACACGAGCAATGCCTGGGCTTTTTATGCCCGTTACTATATACCCAATCTCACCAGGACCAAGTGTTTGCCGCGCCTCCTCTTTTGGTGTAAAGATGCCAACCTCACCCGCTATGAACCGTTCGTTTGCAACTGCAAAAACAAGCGAATCATTTTTCTCTACCGACCCACCAAACACACGGACATACACAATTATTCCTCGATGAGTTGAATATTCAAAATCAAACACAAGCGCTGATAGGCTTTCCGAAGCGCTTCCTTCGCTGCGCCTACTCTTTGGAGGAGGAACGCGACGAACAATAGCCCGGAGAAGCTCTTCGACCCCATCGCCTGTTTTACCAGAAACCTCAAGAACATCATCAATCTCGCAATTTAGAAGACTTGCAAGTTCAAGCTTTGTCTCATCTATTCGAGCAAGCGGTGAATCAATCTTAGTGAGTACAGGAATAATTGTCAGCCCTAACTCCTCTGCCATCGCAAGCGTTGTAAGTGTTTGAGCCTGAACACCTTGGGTTGAGTCAACGAGGAGAAGCGTTCCTTCAACAGCCTTAAGTGCACGCGAAACTTCATAAGAAAAATCGATATGACCTGGAGTATCGATGAGGTTAAGTGTGTATGCCGTATCTTCAAAGTTAAAATTCATCCTCACGGGTTGCATCTTAATTGTGATACCTCGCTCACGTTCAAGCTCCATAGAGTCAAGGACCTGTTCTTTCATATCACGAGTCGCAACCGTATGAGTAGCTTCAAGCAAACGGTCAGCCAGAGTGGATTTTCCGTGATCTATGTGAGCTATAATTGAAAAATTTCTAATGTGTTTTACATTCATATAGTGATCGGCAGTGATCTGTAGAATAAAACTAGTATACAAGAGACTCTTGTGCAAGAAAGGAAGATTCGGATGTTTCTTTTATCTCTGAGTAATGTCGTCAGGAATAATAACTTCCCGAGATGAAAATCTTGAGTGGAGGGCACGTTGAATTTCTAATATCTCTCTATTGCGAAGAAGGTTAAGGAGTATAATGCCCGCAACTATACCCACAACACCCGACAGAAGACCCTGTAAGAAAATTCCAATAAACGTATTGATGTCAAAAATATTATCAAAAATACCCAGACACAGATAGGATACAAAACCAATGAAGACCGAGGAAGAAAGACTGTGAAGAAACGCACTTCTCACCGGCACGGCAAACTCTTTAAAGTCTCTAGAGAAAAAATACCACAACATGAGGGCGCTAAAAATTTGTCCCATTGAATACACAAGAGCAAGAATGAGCACTCGCGTACCAGAAAGACCCTCAACCCTAAAAAGAGACTCAAGGAAATAACGAACTTCTGGTTGTTGCTCAACTAAAGCAAGCGATAGGAACGCGAAGACAAGCGTTAAGAGAGACGAGACAACAACGATTAAAAGGGGTCGCTTTGTTTTTCCCGCCGCATAGTATCCGCGAATGAAAAGAAGTATCAGCGCTTGGGCTACAATTGAAATTGAAAATATTCCAAGCGTCGCCGCAGTAAGGCGAGTATCCGACCAACTGAACTCTCCCGCTCCGAGAACAACGCGTACTATTTGTGCCCGAAGTACGATAAACAGAACCATTGCTGGTAGCGACCAAAAGATGATGTGTCGTGCTGCTGATGCAATTTGTCTTGCAAAAAGAAGCGTCTTTCCTTCTGAATAGAGCCTCGCTAGAGTAGGAAACGCTGCAACTGAATACGAAACGCCAATGATTGTTAGGGGCACTGATTGTAAGTTATAAGAAAAATTAAAGACAGTAATAGAGCCCTCTTCAAGGAGTGAGGCTAGGGAGATGAGCGCGAGCATTACAAGTTGGGCCGCAGAAAGTGTTATTGTCCGAGGAATAGAGAGTGCGAGGACTTCTTTTAAGTCAGCTTTTTTTAAACTGAACCGTGGCCGTGGAGCAAACCCTTCGCGAGCTATTGCTGGAATTTGTATGAGAAATTGCATAATTGCTCCAAACACAACTCCCATGCCCAATCCAGCAAGCCCAAAAGTCGGATACAAAAACAGAAGACCGAGAATTATTCCAACATTATAGAGCAAAAGGCCTATTGAATAGACTAAAAACTTTTTATACACATGGGTCACGCCTGCCAGAAGACTTGAAAGGCCGAGGAAGATGGGCTGCAGAAGGAGAATGCGAATGAGCAAGACAAGTTCGGCTTGAGCTTCGGGGCTTTCAAACCCAGGGAACAAAACAGGAACCACGGTTGGTACAAGGAAGAAAAGAACCGCACAAACGGTACCAATAAACACCAAAAAGAACGTAAACATTCCGTCTATAAAACGTTTTGCCTCTTCTTTATTTTCGTCAATTTTATGAACAAGAAGGGGTACCAGCGCACCGAGAGAGACAACTGATGCAACAGACACATACAAAAGGTCGGGAATGCGGAATGCCGCATAATACAAATCAAGCGTTTCGCTTGCTCCAAAGGTAGATGCGAAAAGTCTATCGCGAACAAGGGCAAGTATCTGTGAAAAAAGCGAGAAGGAGGCAAGAACGTACGCCGCCTTGTGTATGTCTTCAACAGACTGGGTTAGAAATTTGTAAAATTGAGCAACCATAGTTCAGTCAATACTCAAGCATTATTCCTGCTCGTCTGTCAAAGGATTAGTGTTTTCCGTGTCTTCTTCGGTCTCAATTGTGGGTCCCTCAATTACTTCTTCCCCACCGTCTGGGGCGTCTTCTGTCTCCTCTTCTTCGTCTACTTCTTCAGTTGCCCCGTCATTAAAAGAACTACCGCCACTATCCGTCGTTGCATCGCCCGCCTCAGGCAGTGACCCTCCTTCTCCTCGATTAATTCCAATAAATGGGTTCCTGTCTGCTCGTATATTATTTACCACGCGTATTAAATCTTGATTGTCCTTATTCATTTCAAGAACCTTTTCTAAATCCTTGAGTGACGCCTCCTTATTACCAAGAGTGAGATGAGCAAGTCCTCTAAAATAAAGAGCGTTTGCAAAGTTTGGGTCACTTTCAATCGCACTGTTGAACGCATCCACAGCACGGTTGAAATTCTCTAGTCGATAGTGAAGGATGCCTAGCTCGTAATGAAGAACTCTGCTTCTTGGGTTCGCTAAAATTCCCTCTTCTAGCGCAGACAGAGCTTTCGCTTCGTTATTAATTGCTAGCTCAGCCTGTGCAAGAAGTGCATATGCATTCACGTAGCTTTTTTTCATTTCAATTGATTCTCGAATGAAAGCTCTCAGTGCCTCCTGGTTTCCTCGCACCTGCTCGAGACGGGCTTGGATAAGGGGTATCTCAGGATTTGTTGGGTGTTCGAGGCGGGCTTGAGCATAATAGGTTGCTGCTTGTGCATGCCCGTTTTCAATACCAAGCTCACCGAGTGTTTCGAAAACATATCCACCAGTAACCCAGTTTAAATAGTTACGAGGATCAATACGCGTTGCTGAGACTGCGGCTTCCTCACCCCTTTCAATTGCCTCGACGAACCTATTTTGAATCTCTTCTGTTACCTCAGATTCTTCTAAAGTAGAAAGAAATTGCATTTCAAGGAGCGCTGATTCCGCTCGAGAGCGCTCGAGTCTATCGCTCCTGTCTAAAAAACGTGCGACCGTAAGTTTCGAGTGTATGCTGTCAAAATCAGAAACATTTTCTATAGATTGCATTTGTTCGAGAGCCCGGCCGTATACGACCGAACTTGTCCCCAGGGCAATAACGTGCAATCCAATGACTGAAAGAATAATCACTGACGCCCCGAAGACGTACGAACCTCCCTCGGTATAAAGCAAGAGATTGTGTGTACGTTCAGAATTCACCCGAGAGTACGCCCCCATTGCCACACCAGAAAATACCCAAAGCAAAAAGAAATGCACAATTCCAAGAACGTAGACAGAACCAAAAACTAAGAGAAAAAGAGCAACGAGAAGTGACACATGTATCGACATATAGGTAAAGGAATCGACCGCGTCTTCTCGCCTGAGGCTTACTACACATTTTATAAAATATCCAAACCACAGAAGGATATATACACCAGCAAACACCCCGAGCGTAAGAACAAAAGTTGCAAAAGTAGATGTTCCAAAAACAAAATCGATATTCCAAAAATCAGATTCGACAACGTCTGGATTTCTGTCGTCCTGCCACAGATGTGAGAAGGTATTTGGGCCGTTACCTACTAGAAGCGTTTTTGGATTGGACAAGTTTTCAGTTGCAATTTCAAGCGTACTTTCCCACCGTGGCCGAACCTCGACATATTCAATTTTAAAAAGTTGACCAATCAGCGTGTTAATTTGGGAAGAAAAAAGGACAGAAATAACGAGAATAATCGTTGCAATAACCGCGAGCACTCTCCCCTTGTTAAGTTTGCTTTTAAATGAAAGTAAAAATATAAGAGCGCTAAAAGCACTAAGTAC